>JAAYKA010000022.1 GCA_012522635.1 Candidatus Cloacimonadota bacterium | reverse complement strand
ATATCCATTTCCAGGGTGTTTGAGAGGTAGAGCTTGAAGCGCTCATCGTCCTTCATTTCATAGCCGTATTCGCCCAGGAGATAGCTTATTTTCAGGTGTCCCACGGTGTAGGGCGCCATCATCAGTTCGATGGCGTGGAAGTTTGGCAGGATGTGTTCCTCAATCAATTTGTGGACGCTGCCTTCGCCATATTTTTGCTCTTGGTGGCTGATGGCGAGGCGGATGGCTTCTGCGGGGAAGGTGAGGGTTCCCGCGGCGGGGTCCAGGATGGTCACGTCCGGCGACGCCAGGCCGTCTTCCTTGTCAAAGCGGCTTTTCAGGAGGCTGTGTATGCTGCGCACGATGTAGCGCACCACGGGCTCCGGCGTGTAGTAAACCCCTCGTTTTTCACGCAGTTCGGGGTCGTAAACGCTCAAAAAGGTTTCATAGAAGTGGACGATGGGGTCGCTGCCTCTGCCTTCCACATAGTAGCGATGGAGGATTTTTTTGATGTCGGTTTTAAAGAGGATGTCGGCGATGTCTTCAATCTGCACCGCCAGGGCCTTCGGCGGCTCTTCCAGGCTGATATAGCGGAAAATGTTTTTCAGGATGCCCAGGGTGCCGGGGATGTTTTGGTAAATCAATTCGCGGTGAAATTCGCCATCGCTGCGGGTTCTGGCGGCAAAGATGCCGTAGGTGAGGGTTTGGGCATAGAGGTCGGCAAATTGCTCGATGGTGAGCTTGCTGATGAGCATCTTTTTAAAGGCGTCATAGAAGCCCGGCAAACCCTTTTGAGGCGTGTCTTCCTCCTCCCGATATTCCTGCTTCATGATGTGCAAAATCTCGTCGCGAAGGAATCTGGTGCGCTTTGCCAAGGCGTCCGCCAGGCTTTGGGGGTCGGTGATGGCGGGGAGGTCAAATTCAAAATAGCGCTCCAGGAGGCTGTCCAGCTCCGCCACGTCCAAAAGCGGGGGTGTTTTCTTCATTTGGGTGGCGTTGATGGGGCTGGCGGCGAGGGCGGTTTGGAGCAGTTCTCCGTGTTGGTAAAGGCGAAATTCAAAGAAGTTTGTGAGGATGAGATTTGGAAAAGTCTCCAGATAGCGCTTGAGCTGGGGCGTGACGGCGATGGGGTCAAGATGGAAGGTTTCGGGTTTTTTGGCTTCGATGTATCCGGTGATGCGGGCTTTGCCGTCCCACACTCTGAAGTCGGGATTTCCCCCTTCGGTGGCTTTTGGCAGGATGAGGACTTCGCAGTTTTTTCTGTTGTTTTTCAGCGCCCAGGCGTCAATCATTTCCTTCAGGATGTGGTAATATGATTCCTCGGTGGCTTTGCCAGAGTTAATCAAAGCCTGTATCTTACTCAAATAGTCGGAGAGAATTTCTTTCACTTTTTTTATTCCCCTTGGTGCTTTGTGCAAGGATTTGGGGGCTGGTCTTTTTGGTCAACAGTTTTTATTATTGCACGCGGATTAGGCTGGTGAGGTGTCACGCAGATTAGGCTGATGAGGTGTCACGCAGATTACGCCGATAACGCTGATTTATATGTAGCTTACGAAAGCGCCGGAACACCGGATTCATCCGGTCGTTGGT
>JAAYKA010000021.1 GCA_012522635.1 Candidatus Cloacimonadota bacterium | reverse complement strand
GGTTTTATAAAAGGTTTTTTGGATGGCAGGATTGCTGATTACCAGATGAGCGCATTGCTGATGGCAATTTATTTCAGGGGTCTCGAGCCCCAGGAAATTTCCGGGCTCACGCGCGCCTACATCGAAAGTGGACGCAGCATCTCTTTTGGCGACGAAAAGCCGGTTGCAGACAAACATTCCACCGGTGGGGTGGGAGACAAAATCAGCCTGATGCTGGCGCCGATTGCGGCTTCACTGGGGCTGGCGGTTCCCATGATTTCCGGACGCGGCTTGGGTCATACCGGTGGCACCTTGGACAAGCTGGAATCCATTCCCGGATTTAGGACTCAATATGCCCCGGATGAGTTTCAGAACTTGGTTCAACGTCACGGACTGGCTTTGGTGGGCCAATCTGATGAGTTGGTGCCTGCGGACAAGCAAATATATGCCCTGCGGGATGTTACCGCCACTGTGGAAAGTCCTGGCCTGATTACAGCCAGCATCATGAGTAAAAAGATTGCCGAGGGTGCTAAATATCTGGTGATCGACCTTAAAATCGGAAGCGGCGCCTTCATGCCAAACCTTGAAAAAGCCAGGGAACTGGCCCAACTGCTCATTTCCACCGGGGCAAGTTTTGGTCAAAAAGTGCGGGTGGTTTTTTCCAACATGAACTCTCCCCTGGGTTTGGCGGTTGGAAACGCGCTGGAAATGGTTGAAGCCATCGAATATCTGAAAGGTAATCCCTTGCGGGACACAAAAATACTCACTTCACAGCTGATAGCGCTATTGCTTTTGGAAGCCAAGCTGGCTGATACTGAGGAAAAAGCCTTTAAAATGATTGAAGATTCAGTATCCAGCGGGAAAGCGCTTGCCAAACTTGAAGAAATAATCAAAGCTCAAGGCGGCGATGCCAGAGTGTTGGAAGATTACAGTCTCCTGGGCACCAGCAAAGTCAAACTGCCCATATTCGCGGAAACTTCCGGCTATGTTAAAAGCATCGATTCACGTGCCATCGGCTATGCCCTCGTACGCATAAAAGCTGGCAGAATGAAGGTTTCGGATGCCATCGACTATGGCGCGGGCGCGTTGTTAATCCCAAAAATTGGAGATTATCTGAAACAAGGTGAGCCCATCGGCGAAATCCATGCCAACGATGCTGCCAAAGCAGAAGAGGTTGCTGCTCTGGTGCGTGCCGCCTACGAAATCGTGGCTGAACCGGTTGAAAAGGAAAAACTGATCTTCGATATCGAGTGAGGCAGTTACCAAAACAATTCATCCAGATTTGGAACAATATTGACCGGGTGTTTTCACAGCGAAAAGCCCGGTTTTATTTTACGGATAAAAAAAGCCCCCATCGCTGGGGGCATAGTTTTTATTGGCTTGAACTTATCAAGGCATAGGAAGATTAGTTACTTTGTTCATGAGTTCATCAACACGCTTGAGCAACCCTTCAACAAGTTCTTTTTGCTCACCTTCGGTTGTGTTTTCCAGATCAAGTTCTTCAACTTTCTCTCCCAAAGGCTGAAGCTGTTCAGTCATGGCTTCCACATCTTCCGTGGTAAATTCAGTTTTGGCTTCCCAAGTCTCCAAGAAAGCGGTAATGTCTGTAATCCACTGTTCTACGGGGGTGGGTTCTGGTTGTACTTCTTCTTCTTCAACTTTGTCGGTTTTGCAGGCGAAGGCGAACAGAGCCACCACCGCAAGCAGGATCATAAAATACTTCGTTGCTTTCATCATTTTCTCCTTTGTTTGTTGGTTAAATTCAACTCTTTTTAAATATGTTTTATTGAATGCACACATTCTTTTGAGATTGCGATGCCTGTCAAGTAATATTTTGGTCCAAAGGTCAAACACATAATAAATCCATTGTTTTTAATCTTTGCAAGCCTCACTGAATAAATGAGATAGCCCTTGCCCTTCATCTGTGTTTCGCTTCTTTTCACGGTTTTGATTGATATTCATATTTCTGCTTAACAAATCGACTTTTATCCCTTAATCAAACGAAAATTCCAAACTATCAAGATCTTTGTTTTTAATCATGCCGGAGTTTTTGGTAAGCGTCAGAGCCTCAGGCAATATGCCCTTGAAAATGGGATATGCTCCGCAGAAAACACTGCCCGGTTTTCCCACCTTTTTCCTTGGGATATACAGCAGAATGGAGCCATCCTTTTCCCAAACCAAATCGGATGGTTTGACAGTCTGTTTTGTGGCCTCATAATCCAGTCGTTCAAATCGTGCAATTTGACACAATAAAACGATATCACGCATAAACAGGGATTCATTTTGCAGATATCTTTGCACATCGTGATTGGCTTTCTCCACCTCGGTGAAATCTGGGCCGT
Organism: Candidatus Cloacimonadota bacterium; assembly: GCA_012522635.1. Classification (NCBI taxonomy): domain Bacteria; kingdom Pseudomonadati; phylum Candidatus Cloacimonadota; species Candidatus Cloacimonadota bacterium. The sequence continues at coordinate 2,803 of JAAYKA010000021.1, read as the reverse complement.
CTTTGCCGAGTTCCAACTGCGGAACCCAAACCAGCGGGTATTTTGAAGAGGTGTCGCGACTGCGATATTGGCAGGTTATCTCGTGTTCTTTGATACGGAATATCTGTATCCACACATCCATCAGCTCTTCATAGTGGGATTTTCCTCTGGGTTGCAGGGATTCGTGTTCCCAAGCGTCTGTGATTTGCATGAAGCTATAGTCATCCACCTCGTCCAGCACCACGCTGCCTGCTATTTCACTGTGGCGCAAGATGAATGCATTGTCAAATTCGACGATGTAGGTGCCCAGGAGGGCTTTGAAGGGCAGGTCCCGATGGCTTTGAAATTGAACCATATCGCTGATTTTCAACACTCTGAAATCGCCATTGGGAAGCTTTTCCACCGCCATATACAGGATCAGGTGTTCACCGTTGTCCAGCATCCTGATGCTGCCGAGCACCTTCTGGTGGCTCAATTGGGTTTCGGGATCAAATTCCACCTGCAAATCCTCCACTGAAAAACCAATTTCGGGCACTCTCTCCGGCTGGATGGATTGGAGATATGTCTTATATAGGTTTCTTCCGTAATTTTTGTCAAGCAGGCGGATCATTTTTTCCTCCTTCATGAATACTATATGTCTCTGAGATGGGGGTTTGCTGACACAATTTTTTCAGGTATATGTAGGAAAATATCCGTGCCACTTCCGGATTAATATCCTTGTCGTCCAGATAGTCGCGCAGTTTTTTCCTGATTCGGGAGTGGATTTGATGAATGTTTGCCCGGTTTTCACGGCTCAGCCTGAGACTGAGTTTTCCGCATAAAGTTTCATGATAATGACACAGCGCATTCAGGTGTTTTGCTTCCCAATCCTGCTTCAAATCCACCAACAGGTGATCTGCCTGAACGCGAAGCTCAAGGTCGTTCAAGATTTCTCCGAGGCTGCGCGGTTCAGGATTTCCTGTAGTCACGGGGTTGCGGTTAAGTTCGTCCTCCATCCTTTTGTCACCCCGCCATTCCCAGCGAAGATCAGACAAGCCCCGGCTCAAATCTTCAATTGCAGCGTTGTTACAGAAGATAAGGTTATTTTCCAAAACCTTGTAAAAATAGGGAAAAAAGTCCTTCGGAGCCCTGCCTTGCAGGCGCTGGGACAATATCTCAATCTGAGGCTTCATCCTGGCATAAAGACAGCCTGAGCGCTCAAAAAGATATTGGATTGGGTCCAGATTCCGGATTGCGCACAAATCTATGATATAATGATTCTGAGTTCTTCTCACCCGGTTGATGAAAAAGGCAAAACAAAAGAGGTGTTCTTCTTCCTCATTTTCAGGCACAGCGCCGCGTAGGAGATCCCAGATTCTTTTCAGAATTTCTGAGAAATCCAAATCGTGGTTTACTTCCAGCCAGCGTTTAAGCCGACTTTCAGGGCTGCTTCCTTGCATTGGCGCGTTCATCTTTCCATGTTCTTATGTTTTTCAGAGTTTTTTTATAATCCACATGAAGTCCTTTTTTGTCAATCAAAATATCGCCTCCCTGCCCTCAGTCCCGAACTTGTGTTTTAGTTTGGATCAAATCCGGGCGAAGCCGCCAGAGACTTTCAGAAACTTCCAACTCTCTATGCCAATTTTGTTTACCTTTGATGCGTGTTCAGCAAAGACCGATGAAATCCGGGAAAGTTCAAATATTTTTGTCAGTATCAGAAGAAGCAATCGCATATAGGAAAATAGAACTGAAAACACAAGGAGATTTAAAATGAAAGAACATCTTTTCAGCGATCTGGGGAACTACACACCGGGCAAGGGATTGAGCTATCTCGGGCTCTCAATCGTGCCCATCGTCAAAACCGATCAAGAGCCGCATGGCTACATTTCTCTGCGCCAAGCCATGAAAGAAGGAATAATCACCATCAGCGAGATCAGCCAGGGCGGCAGTGTGCCAAACCTCAAGGTGGAAAACCGTGGCGAAAAACCTGTGTTGCTGCTTGCGGGTGAGGAACTTAGCGGCGCCAAACAAAACCGCATCCTGAATGTGACTGTTTTAGCGCCCCCAAAAAGCGAGCTCGTCATCCCGGTAAGCTGCACGGAAGCAGGGCGTTGGAGCTATAGCAGTCACCATTTTGAAGAATCGGGAAATGTGATGCCTGCCTTCATGAAAGCCAGCATAGCTAAGGATGTGACCGTCAATCTTCAAACACGAAACATACCGTCTTCTAATCAGAGCAAAGTATGGAGAGATATCGACGACCTGATCAGACGAAAAAAGACGCAATCTCACACAAGCGCCATGGCAGATGCCTTTGAACATCGCGGGCAGGATATTCACGATATTTTTCGCATCTTCAGTGAAGTTTTAGAAGGACCGGGCAGTTGTGGTATGTATGTGGAACTGGATGGCCGTTTTTTGGGCATGGATTTGGTTTCTTCGCCTGACGTGTGGAAGGATCTGGGGGAAAAGATCCTGCGCAGCTATGTGTTTGACGTGGTGGACCGTGTTCCTGATTCTCATCCAAGAGAGCATTGGGTCGATACCAATCAAGTTTTCGGAAGGCTGAAAAATTTGGGAGTCTCAGAATTTACAGGAGTTGGTTTGGGGCAGGATTTGAGGCTGGACAGCCCTGAAATCAGCGGTTCCACGCTTATGTTGGAAGGCAAAATCATATACCTGGGGGCATACGCAATGCAGCCGGGCGCATCCGGCAATCCCGGCTATCACAGCCCGCGGCACGGGTTCAGATTCTTCTAAATCCGGCTGTATATCAGAAGGGTTGAAGGCTGAAATGAAGTCCCGGCACACATGATGTCCGGGACTTCTATTTTTACTCTCAAGT
>JAAYKA010000020.1 GCA_012522635.1 Candidatus Cloacimonadota bacterium | reverse complement strand
TGAAAATGGCTTTTCCGCTCAGAAGGCGATGAATTGCCTCTCCCGCAAAACGTCCATCCGCGATTGCTTCGATGGCGGTAGCTGGGCCACGGCGGAAGTCTCCACCCGCAAAAACATTTTCCAAGCCAGTGTACATCGTGTTTTCATCCACAATCGCGGTTTGCCAACGGCTGAGCGGAAGCTCTTTTCCCGCGATTCGGTTTTGGGGATCGGCAAAAACCTCCACATCCGGAATCTGGGAAATGGCAGCGATAATGGAATCAAAACCTTCGGTGAAAAACTCACCTGTTGGTTCGGGACGCCGTCTTCCGCTGGAATCGGGCTCGCCCAGCCTCATCTTTTCGATGGTCACCTTGTTCAATTTGCCATTTTTACCGTGATATTCCACCGGGTTGCACAGGTAGTGGAAAACCACTCCTTCCTGCTCGGCGGCGTCAATTTCAAAAGCTTCGGCAGGCATTTCGTCCTTGGTGCGGCGATAGATAACACTGACCTCACAACCCAGGCGGATAGCGGTGCGAGCGCAATCGATAGCCGTGTTTCCACCCCCAACGATGGCCACTTTTTTGCCCAAAGCAGGTGTGTTTCCAAGGCTGCGCTCTTTCAGGAAATCCACGCCCAGGTAGCAACCTTCAAGGTCGGAGCCTTTAACCGGCATTGCCACTGCTTTTTGCGCGCCGATGGCAAGGTAAACCGCGTCGTAACCTGTTCTGAGCCCCTCAAGTGTGAATTCTTTGCCCAAACTGACGCCATATTCAATCTTCATACCGTTGGCGCACATCAGCTCTATTTCGCTGTCCAATATATCTTTGGGAAGCCGGTATTCCGGAATTCCATAGCGCAGCCAGCCTCCCGCTTCGGGAGCGGCTTCAAAAACCGTGACTTCGTGTCCCAAATTCGAGAGATAATATCCACAGGTGAGTCCGGAAGGTCCGGCGCCCACAATTGCCACCCTTTTTCCGGATGCCGCGGCTTTTTCGGGGATGTAGCTCCAAAAATCGTTCAGGTCCTCATCGGCGGCGTAACGCTTTAATTGTCTAATGGCTATGGCTTCGTCAACAATCTGTCTCCGGCATTCTCTTTCACAAAAAGCGGGACAAACACGACCGATGGAAAGCGGCATGGGAAGGGTGTCTTTGATAACTTTAACTGCATCGTGATATTGCTTGTTGGCAATCAGCGAAACGTAACTTTGCACATCCACATGGTCGGGACAGGCAAGTTTGCAGGGTGCTTCGCAATCGGCATAGTGATCCGAGATCAGCAGTTCCAACGCCATTTTGCGCGCGGCGTGAATCTCATCGGAATCGGTCACAATCTCCATTCCAGGGCTGATCACTGTTCCGCAGGAAGTCACAAAACCGCGGCGTCCCTTCACTTCAACCGCGCAAACCCAGCAGGAGCCATAAGGATTCAGCTCTTTATCGTCGCAAAGGGTTGGAATTTCAATGCCGTGGCGTCGGGCGAGTTCCAGGACGGTGATCCCGGCTTCTGCTTTAACTTGTTTTCCGTTCAGGGTTACCGTGATCATTCATTTATCCTTTTGTGATGGCATCGAATTTGCAGACTTTGTAGCACTGTCCACATTGGATGCACTGGCTTTGATCGATGAGGTGGGGCTTTTTCACATATCCGGAAATGCAGTTTACAGGACAGGCACGCGCGCAGGCGGTGCAGCCGATACATTTATCAGGATGGATTTCATAGCGCAAAAGAACGGTGCAAACCCCTGCGGGACAGCGGTTTTCGTTTATATGCGCCAGATATTCTTCTCTAAAATACTTCAAAGTGGTTAAAACCGGATTTGGCGCGGATTGCCCCAGTCCGCACAGGGAACCTTTGATGATGTTCGTTGCCAGTTCTTCAAGTTTATCAAGGTCTTCGGGCACTCCCTTGCCCTCGGTGATGCGGGTGAGAATTTCCAACATGCGCCGCGTTCCAATTCGGCAAAATGTACATTTTCCGCAGGATTCGTTTTGGGTGAAATTCAAGAAATAGCGAGCCACGTCAACCATGCAAGTGCCGGAATCCATCACCACCATTCCACCCGAACCCATGATGGCGCCTGTGGCGGTGATGCTGTCGTAATCCACAATGGTATCAAGCAGTTCCGCGGGCACACAGCCTCCGGAAGGCCCGCCAATCTGCAGCGCTTTGAAGGGTTTGTCGGTTTTCATGCCGCCGCCAACTTTATAGATAATGTCCCGCAGCGTCATTCCCATCGGAATTTCAATCAAACCGCTGCCGGCAATCATTCCAGCCAGGGCGAACACCTTGGTGCCCGGTGATTTATGGGTTCCCATAGCCCTGAAAGCCTGGGCGCCGTTTTGGATAATCCAGGCAATATTTGCCCAGGTTTCCACGTTGTTAATATTTGTGGGTTTGCCCCAAAGTCCGCTTTCCGCCGGGAACGGAGGCCTGATTGTGGGCATACCGCGGCTTCCCTCAATGGAATGAATGAGCGCGGTTTCTTCGCCGCAAACGAAAGCTCCCGCACCTTCCTTGATGTGGAGCTTGAAGCTGAAACCCGTGCCCAGAATGTTGTTTCCCAGATAGTTACGCTCCTGGGCGGCTTTGATGGCAGCATTCAAATGTTTGATGGCGAGCGGATATTCAGCCCGGCAATAGATATAACCTTCATCCGAACCCATGGCGTAGGCGCCTATCATCATGCCTTCCAACACTTTGTGAGGGTCGCCTTCCAGCATGCTGCGATCCATGAACGCGCCGGGGTCGCCTTCGTCGGCATTGCAAATCACATATTTTTTGTCGCTTTTGGATGCCGCGCAGAGTGCCCATTTCAGTCCGGTGGAAAATCCCGCGCCTCCGCGTCCTCGCAAACCGGAGTTTTGGATTTCAGCAATGATGTTTTCCGGGGAAAGTTTCAAAGCTTTGCGCAGGGCGACGTAGCCACCGCGATCTTCATAATCCTGTATCGAAAGCGGATCGATAATCCCACAGTTTTGCAACACGATACGCTTTTGGTTTGCCATCAGTTCATTGTGTTTCGCGGGATGCAGCTCTGCCAAAATTATGTTTGAGGAAGGCAGCTTGCCGCTTTTATATTCTTCCACCAAAGCCAGGATATTCTGAGGATTCACGCGTCCCAGGGTCACTTTTCCCAATTCCAGCCCGCAAAGCTCCACAATCGGCTCTTCAAAACACATGCCGTTGCAGGCGGTTTCCGCAAGCTGGAACGCCCCGGGATGAGCGCCAAGATGCTCTTGCAGTTTGAGATAGACTTCTTCAGCACCGGCGGCAATGCCACAGCTTGCCAGCCCGACTTTCACCATCATTTTATCCATATCAAGCCCCCGCGTCCCTGAAACGATCCAAAATGCCGGGAATCATCTCCGGACTCAGCTTGCCAAAAGTTTGGTCGTCAATCATAATCACCGGCGCCAGGGAACAGCAGCCCAGGCAAGCCACTTCCACCACCGTGAATTGCATATCCTTGGTGGTGCTTTCGTTTAACGCCAAGCCGAGGTTTTCAAAAAGCGAAGCTTTAATCCCATCCGCATCTGAAACATGACAGGCAGTGCCTTTGCAAAGGCGGATGATATGTTTTCCCTGGGGCTGAAGCCGGAAAATTGAATAAAAGGTAGCCACACCGTAAACTTCGGCGGGCGGGATGCCCAGTTCGCTGGCAATATATTGCAGAACAGGGCGGGAAAGATAGCCGTCCAGGCCTTGCACAGCCTGCAATAGCGGTATCAGCGCTCCCTTTTTTTCCCGGTGGGCTGAAATAATCTCATCCAGCCTGCTAAAATCCTGTTCCATCAGGGCTCCTTGTGAGTTTAAATACCACGCTGCAATGAAATACGCAATAAATCCAGCGTGAAAGAACATGATTTTTGTCCTGTGGTCTTTGTCAAACAAAATGTGGCAACAGCGGATTCAAGCCAAATTATTGCACGGATAACGCGTTGAAATTTATAGTTGTTACAAGCTAACCGCTGGGCTTTCAGCCTTTTTTCTGTTTAGTTCCTGAGTTTATTCTCAATGACTTGTTTTCATGCCTTCTTGCTTGCCGCCTTTAGTCTCCCTTATGTTTCAAAAGCAATGTTAAGCGACACAGAGGGTTAGGAGACTTCAACCTCATTTTCAGGAGACTCGTTCTATAATTATGAAGAGACTTTGGAAACCCGTAAAAAATAGCTGTATAAGATCTGGAAGTCTTTAATGGCTGCGTTCCAACACGGACTTTTCTTTCAGGGAGCCAGCAAGATCTTTCTCACTCCCAAGCCTTTCTCTCCTGAGATGATGTAAACCCCTGGCGGGCACTTGCTTCCGCTTTCGTTACGTCCATCCCAATGCCAGTTGTTTTTCCCTTGGGGTTGTAGAGTTTTCACTTTTTGACCCTTGAGGTTGAAAACACGCAAAGTTTGCGCCTCCCCAAGTTTTGTTTGGATGTAAAGCGTTTCCCCAAAAGGATTTGGATAACAGAATAGGGAAGAGGGTGCGGGCAAAAATTCAGCATTGACGGAACTGGCGGAAAAATCGTAGCAGGCAACAAAGCCGCTTTGGATAAAGTCTGAGCCGCTATTCAAAGTTACGCCACCCAGGTTCATCTCTCCGCAATACCAGCCGCAACTATATTCGCGGAAGGCGTCATAGCGCAGCAAATCGGCAATCACATCAGTGTTTTGGCTGCCAAACCAGGTCATGGCAGGTTCATCGAATTCACGTATGAGCAGGCAATCCCAACTGCCTTCAGCAATGGCTTCAAGTCCTTGATAATAAAGCTCTTCCTCAAATGAAGCTGCCAGGCTGTAACCAAAAACATCATGCACGAAAACGGCGCGACCCTTGTCAGAACCAGGCCCACCGATGATTTGAACATTGCTCCAGAGGTTTTCCTCAAAATCGTATTCCGCCAGGAATATATCGTCGGAATCATCCATGCTGCTGTAAGTTACGCCGTCGAAAATCGCCGAACCGGTCACCCTTCCGGTCAGCAAAACCCTGCTTTCGGATTCCGATTGCTTTGAAACGCTGATATTTATGGGGTTGGCGTTCTTTGCCGAGGTCAGGCGCAGGATGGTGCCGTCCACATCATAAACCGCTAAAAACATACCGTTTTGGCTTGGGGTGAGTCCATCAAAATCCGCTCCCACAGAGGATGTGCCGGTGGCGTAAATTTTGCCATCCAATCCCACATCGACCTTGAAACCATAATCAACACCGATTCCGCCGCCATGCCGTGCCCAGAGACAGTTTCCTTGGGGGTCAAAACGTGCCAGGAACATATCGCTGCCGCCGTAAGACTCCAGAATGATGCCATTTCCAAAATCGATTGAGTCTGCAAACCAGCCCGTAATCACAAAATAATCCTCACTATCCACCGCCATGCCATAGCCCATATCGTACAAGGCTCCGCCGAACTTTTTGAGCCACTGCAAGTTACCGTCCGCATCCAGTTTGCCATAAAACACGTCCCAGCTCCCGTTTGAAACCAGTTCAATTCCTTCCACGCTCATCGTGCCATTAAAATAGCCGGTGAAAAAGCAATTGCCCCAATCGTTGTAACCAGTTGCCACGGAAAAACATACATCTTCCTCCGGAGAGCCGAAACTTCGAAACCACTGCTCCTCGCCGGCGAGGGAATATTTGGCAACGTAGGCATCAGGCTCGCCCAGGGCGGGATATTCCTGTCCCATGAAATTCATGGTTTCGCTGAATTGCCCTGCCACCCAAAGCGCGTCGCAGAACGGTGAGGAAGCCATATCCCAAGCTCTCACTTCCGCAGCATCGAGGCTTTTTGCCCAAGTCCATGCCCCTGCGGAAAGCGAAAAAATGACGCAGAAAAACAGCAGGCAAACGATTACATTTTTCATCTTCAAATCCTTGATATACATCTATTTCAGGTCTTTATCCGCGGCGTCGAAAAGCTGACCCAAAAGGTAGGGAAAAACCCCGGTTTCGATGCCAATGCCCACATGGAAGCCCCAACCTTCGAAAGCTGCATTGCGACTGGGCGCACCGGTTGGAATGGAGGGTGCGGGCAAAGCCGCGTCTTCCAGCATCCAATCGCTAATGTCTTGATTCGCATACCAGTTACCGCTCAGAGGCTGTTGATAGCGCGTGCCGGCGTGCAGGTTCAGGTAATTGTGTTTGGCAATCCTGACACCAAGCTGCAATCTGGCTTCCGCGCCCCACTGGCCGTCCCAAATCCTGTAGGTACGTTCTTTTCCGTCTGAAAAAGAGCTGACGTAGCTGTAGTAGCCGATTTCGCTTTGCAGGGGTCTTTGAAATCCGTAATGTCCTGCCACTTCAAGCTGCCCATGCAACAACCCACCAGAGGAAAGCTGTGTCACGCCGAGGTTTACGCTGGCAATATCCACCAGAATGCCCAAATCTTTGGAATCCTGTTCCCAACTGAAAACGGCTTTGTCAACAAGGCTGGCACCAGCCATGAAAGCGGGATAGGTCACACTGTTCGGTCGGGCTGCCTCGCGCTGCCAAAGGTTGATGGCTTTGAAGCGGAAGCCGCTGACGCTCAAAGCGTTATGGTGTGGAGTATATCCTTTTTCATCACCGTTTTCCAAACCAAAATGGTGGTTCGCCTCAAAATTCGCCAACGGCATCAGCGCGAAATGCCAAACGTATTCCTGTCGCCGTTCTGATTTAAGTATTTGCTGATTTAGGTTTTGCGCCGCAAGCTGCAGCGGAGCGAGGCTAATCAACGCTAAAAGAACTAAAAACCAGGGAAAAGTTTGTCTCCGGCGGGTTATTTTCATCGTCATCGAGCTTTCGTTTTTCATCATCATGCGTTTTTTATCCATGTTTTTTCTCAAAAGCTGAAATGGGGCGTTGACGTCAAGGCTTTTCTTGTGGGCGCTGTTTTGGGAAAATTGACGCTGGGTTCGCTCTTTATTCCAACAGCAGTGTTTCCTGGCATCAACCCGTGAGTATCCCGATTCTTTATCGGGAAGCTCACGAGGCATGTATTTGTGACTCTGGCGCTGGAATAAAGAGCGGAGCAGGGGTGATTTAAAAAGAAGATTACAGAGGGGAAAACAACAAATCCGGATGGATGATTGAATTCATATCAAGCCACATCCAAAGCGGCTTGCATCCGCTTCCAGTCAGCATATTTCTGAGGGGGCAAATAAATACTTGACTGATACGGGCGTTTCAATCATATGGATTTCATCAAAGTAAACAGGTGACAGTGAATGACCTTACAGGAAATTGTAAAACTATTGGAAGGCGAAGTTCTTTTCGCCGGTTCTGGATTGGATGTGGAGGTTCCCTGTGCTTTCGCGTCTGACCTAATCAGCGATATCCTCATGTGTACCAAGGAGCCAACCCTGCTTCTCACCGGCCTCACAAACAATCAGGTGATCCGGCTTTCAGACATGATTGACATCGTTGGCATCATTTTTGTGCGTGGCAAACGTCCTATGGATGAAATCACCGAGATGGCCAAAGAACGTGACCTACCCTTGATTTGCACAGATTTAACCATGTATCGCTCCAGCGGTCTGTTATATGGTGCGGGACTTCGTAGCTGTAAAATCTGACATGGCGGAATACTTTCATATCCACAATGGATACGAGCGAGCCGTCAGGGATTTCATTGAAAAACCTCCAGAGGCAGATGTGTCCATGGATTCACCCATCCCGGAAAAGGATTTCAACAGCGCCGGCAAAGGTTCGGCAGAGGTGAAAAACCTGTTGAAACGCCTGGGTGTGAATCCGGAAGTGCTTCGCCGCGTGGCGGTTGCGGCTTACGAGGCAGAGATAAATGTGGCGGCACATTCCCAGGGTGGAATGATGTTGAGCCACGTCTATCCGGATTTGATTCACGTGATTTTTGAAGACGATGGTCCGGGTATCGCGGACATCGAACAAGCCATGATTCCAGGCTATTCCACCGCGGATGAAATGGTGCGTGAGCTTGGTTTTGGAGCTGGTTTGGGCTTGCCAAACATCAAAAAGAATGCTGATGCTCTGCGCATCCGTTCGGAGGAAAATGGAAAGACGCTTTTGGAGTTTCTAATCTTTTTTAATAATGATGAATAAAGAAGAAAGCCAATACTACCACGCTTTACATATTTTGCCGGACAACTGCACTGGCTGCACGGCTTGTGTGCGGGTTTGCCCCACAGAGGCAATCCGCGTTCGAGACCGTAAGGCGTGGATTAACCCAAACCGCTGTGTGGACTGCGGTAAATGTATTGAGGTGTGTCAATTTCACGCCATCATTCCGCACAGCGACCCGCTGGATTTAATCGATAATTTCAAATATAAGATTGCCGTGCTGTCTTCCTCCTATTTTGGCCAGTTTACGGAAGATGTTTCCTATGAGGTTGCAAAACAAGCTGTTTACGAGCTTGGCTTCGATGAGGTTCAGGAAGAGGCAATGGTGACGGAATTCATGATAAACATGATTCGGGATTATATCCGCGCGAATCGTGACATGCGTCCCATCCTGTCCAGCAATTGCCCAACCGTGGTGCGTTTGGTGCAGCTAAAATATCCTTCCCTGCTTCCGAACCTTTTTCATCTGGAAGCGCCGATGAGCATACTCACCAGCTATTTGAGGGAACGTGTGATGGCTCTGAAAGGCATACCGGAAGAGGATATCGGCATCTTTTTAATCGTGCCCTGCCCGGCTCACATGACCGCTGTGCATCAGCCTGAGGGAGCCTATAAACGCCTGCAGGATGGCGCTTTTTCCATCGGCATGATTTATGGCAGGGTGCGCGAGTATATCAAGCAATTGCAAAACAATCCGCCGCAGATAGATACGTATCCGAGAGGGCTCACCTGGGCGCTTTCCGGAGTTCAGGCAGAGCTGGTGGATTGTGAGGATATTCGCACCCTTTCCGTGAACGGCGTTGAAAACGTGATGGAGATTTTGTCCCGGGTGGAAGACCACTATCTGGATCAATATGATTATATAGTTTTGCGAAGCTGTACAAATGGTTGTGTGGGCGGCGCTTTCAACGTTGAAAACCCCTTCGTGGCGATGAGCCGCATCAAGAAAATGATTAAGGATGGGGTGAACAGCAGACTGGATACGATGGGGCTGGCAAAGCTGTATCGTGATGGGGAATTTGATGTTGTGCCCCTGGCGCCGCGTTCCATCCTGGAACTGGATAAAAACATCAAAAAAGCGATTATGAAAATGAAGAAGCTGAACGAGATTCTGACGACACTGCCAGGCTTGAACTGCTGTGCCTGCGGGTCTCCAAGCTGCTATGCCCTCGCCGAAGACATCGTTCAGGGCAAAGCCACAATTGATGACTGTGTGGTGCTGCTCAAGCGTCACAGCAAGGAAGAGGACCAATAAGGAATTGAAAATGATAAATTTGGCAGAATACATGGCCGCGGTCCAGGGGACGAACCACACTCCGAAAGTGGACCCCGAAAAGATAGAAATCAGCGGCGGCTATGTTTGCGATATGCTTAGTGATGTGATGGGTTCGGCACGCGAAGGCCAAGCCTGGATTACGATTATGAAACATCTGAACACGGTGGCAGTTGCCGCGCTGACGGGAATTCCCGCCATTGTTTTTTCCAAGGGAAACGTCCCGGAAGAGAACGTGGTGGAAAAGGCGACTTCTGAAGGAATCTGCCTGATTTCCAGCGAGTTGGACAGCTTCAGCCTGGCTGGCATTCTTTACGGGATGCTGAAATAAAAAACGCGCGATGCGATGGTTCACGGCAGATTTGCATATCCATTCAGTTCTTTCTCCCTGCGGAGGCTTGGAAATGTCGCCCCGGGATGTGGTGGAACGCGCAAAAGCCTGTGGAATAGAGTGGATGGCCATCACAGACCATAATTCTTTGGCAAACTGCCCTGCTTACGAAGCTGCCGCCCGCGCCGGGGGAATTAATTTCACCTGGGGCGTGGAAGTGCAGACTTCCGAAGAGATTCATCTCTTGGTTTATTTTGACGAATGTGAACAGGCAAAAGCCTTTGGCGGCGAGCTTCATGGCTCACTTTTGCCGATTGACAACGACCCTGAATTTTTTGGGGATCAAGTAATCATTGACGAAAATGGTAACATTTTAGGAATGGAACAACGGGCGCTGATAAACTCTTCCGTATGGGATTTGCAAAGCGCTGTGGAAATTGCTCGCAGCTACGGAGGATACTGCGTTCCCGCCCATGTTGACGCCGAAGTGAACAGCCTTTTTGGACAGTTGGGATTTTTGCCGCCGGAACCACGTTTCGACCTGTTTGGCATCACGGCAAGCCTGAAGCTGGATGGTTTTTTGGCTCTGCATCCGGAGCTGGATGGCAAAAGCTTTTTGCGCTGTTCGGACGCTCACTATCTGGCAGATTTGGGCTCGGGAATCAGCAGGGTTTTCGCCCAAAGTCCCCGCGCGGATGAGCTTGCCAAAGCCGCGTTGGGCATCGAAAATAGAAAGATTTTAGTATAAAATACAGAGACAGGAGGAGTTAATGGCTCCCGCGACACAGCAAGACAATCTGTTGTATGACCAACTCAGAGAGGTCATCGCAGCCAGCCGGGAACTGCGCAACCCGCTCATCGAGGTTTTGCGTCAGGCCCAGGAAATCTTTGGTTACCTGCCAGTTGAAGTGCAGGAATTCATTGCCCGGGAAATGGATATCCCGGCAAACAAGGTATTCGGCGTTGTAACTTTTTACAACTTTTTCACCATGACCCCACGTGGGAAATATACCCTCAATATCTGCATGGGCACGGCCTGCTACGTTAAAGGTGCGCCTCGCCTTGCTCAGATGATTGAGGAGGAACTGGGTGTGAAAGTTGGTGAAACAACGGAAGATAACCGCTTTACAGTGAGCGCTGTTCGCTGCGTTGGTGCGTGTTCCTTGGCGCCAGTTTTTGTGATTGGCGACGAAGCATACGGGCGCGTCGACACCAGGGACAAGCTATCCGAGATCCTCAAAAAATACGAATAGGCTGCAAATGCAAGATATATCCCTGCATCTGCTGGACATAATCGAAAACAGCGTCCGGGCCAAAGCCAGGAATATAAAGGTCCGCGTCATCAAGGACGTGGGCACAAATCTTCTGCGCATCATCGTGGAAGATAACGGCACCGGCATGGACAGCGAGACTTTGGCCATGGCCCAAGACCCTTTTTACACCAGCAAAGGTGAGCGTGAAAAGAAGGTGGGGCTGGGTATTCCGCTGTTCAAACAAAACGCGGAGATGAGCAATGGTTCGTTCAAAATGAGCAGCCAGCCGGGTTTCGGCACTGTTCTCACGGTGGATTTTGAATTGAACCACATCGACCGCATGCCCTTGGGCAACCTGAAAGCCACGCTGCTGGGAGCCATAATCGGCCACCCGGAGGTGGATTTCCACATCATTTTAATCCACTGTGAAAGAGGCCGCGAATATTCCTTCCATTTTGAAACCGCGGCCATCAAGGAAGAGCTGGGAGATATTCCGCTCACCTATCCCGATGTGATTGAATACATTGACCAATCTTTACAAGAAGGAATACAAAATACAAGCATGGAGAATGTCTGATGAAAACACTTGCAGACCTCAAAAAAATCCGTGAAAAAGCCCAGGAAGAGATGAAGCTTCGTGGCGGCAGCGTTCGCGTGAAAATCGTGGTGGGGATGGGAACATCCGGCATCGCGATGGGCGCGCGCGAAGTCATGAAGACCTTTCTGGAAGAAATCGCGAACCGTAGCCTCACCGACGTCCTCGTCACCCAGACCGGTGAAAAAGGGCTGGCTTCAATGGAGCCCGTTGTGGACGTTATCGAAGAAGACAAACCCAAGGTCACCTATGGAAACATGAATCCCGACAAGGTTAGAAAGGTGGTGGTTGAGCACATCGTCAATGGCAGGATTGTCTCCGATTATGTGGTTGCCACAGGCAACTAATCTGGGAGGAACGAATGGCTTTGAAAAGAATTGACCTGCTGATTTGTTGTGGCTCAGGCTGCGTTTCGGCAGGCGCACTGAAGATTAAGGAACGTTTTCACACCGTGTTGGACGAACATGGTTTGACCGGTGAGGTAAACCTGATTGAAACAGGCTGCATGGGCCCCTGCGACTATGGTCCAGTGTTGGTTATCTATCCCGAAGGCATCTTCTACAAACATGTGAAAGTGGAGGATGTGGATGATATCGTTTCCGAACATTTTGTGAAGGGACGCCCTGTTCAGCGCCTCATGCTTCAGGAAGATGAAAAAGTTTTTGCCGCCCAAAAAGAAGTGCCTTTTTACCAAAAACAGATTAAAGTGGCGCTGGCAAACTGCGGCTATATCAATCCTGAAAGTTTGGAAGAATACATCGCCACAGGTGGTTATGAAGCCTTGGGAACCGTTTTGACCGAAATGACCCCCCAGGACGCCATCAACGTGGTGAAGGAATCCGGTTTGCGAGGACGCGGAGGCGGAGGATTTCCCACCCATATTAAATGGCAGATGGTTCACAACATCAAGGACGATGAAAAATACATTATCTGCAATGGCGACGAAGGTGACCCCGGCGCGTTTATGGACCGCTCACTTTTGGAAGGTGACCCTCATCGCATCCTGGAAGGGATGATGTTGGGCGCATATTCCATCGGCGCGTCCAAAGGATTTTTCTATATCCGCGCGGAATATCCCCTTGCCATTCAGCGCATCAAGGGTGCCATCGCTCAGGCAAAAGAAGTTGGCCTCATGGGCAAAAACATCTTCGGCTCGAACTTTTGCTTCGACGCTGAGGTTCGCACCGGAGCCGGCGCTTTCGTTTGTGGCGAGGAAATGGCTCTAATCCACTCCCTGGAAGGGGAGCGCGGAAACCCCACACCCAAACCGCCCTATCCTGCAACGAAGGGACTTTGGGAAAAACCAACCGTGGTGAACAACGTGGAAACCATGGCCAACCTGCCCACAATATTCCTGAAAGGCGCGCAGTGGTTTTCCGAAATGGGAACCAAAACCAGCAAGGGAACCAAGGTTTTTGCCCTCACTGGTGACATCAACAACACCGGCCTCGTGGAAGTTCCCATGGGAATCACCCTGCGTGAGCTGATTTACGATGTTGGCGGCGGCATGACCGGTGGCCATCCTTTCAAGGCGGTTCAGCTTGGCGGACCCTCAGGTGGCTGCCTCACTGTCGAACACCTTGACGTTGGTGTGGATTATGAAAGCCTGAAAGAACGCGGAGCCATGATGGGTTCCGGCGGCGTCATCGTGATGAACGACAAAAAGTGCATGGTGAACGTTGCCAAGTTCTTCATCGAATTCTGCGTGGAGGAATCCTGCGGAAAATGCCCGCCCTGCCGCATCGGTCTGAAACAGATGTATAACATTCTGGACCGCATCACCAAAGGCAAGGGCAGGGAAGGTGATTTGGACGAATTGCAGCGCCTGGGCGAAGCCATCAACAAGCTTTCGCTTTGCGGCCTCGGTCAAACCGCGCCCAATCCCGTGCTTTCCACCATCCGCTATTTCCGCAACGAATATGAAGCCCATATTCGGGACAAAACCTGTCCCACAAAGGTTTGCACAGACCTGTTCTATTTCAATATAGATAAAGAACGCTGCATCGGCTGTTCGCTTTGCTCGCGCAAATGCCCTGTGGAATGCATCAGCGGTTCCCGCGAGGAAAAATACACCATCCACCAGGTGGATTGCATCAAATGTGGCAATTGCCAGGACGTTTGTCCGGTTAATGCCATCGACCGCATCCCCGGTATACATGTCGACGTAACAAAAAATCAAGAGCGCTTGGCCCGTTTGGCCGATGATGACGATTAAAGAAAGGAGGAACCATGTACACAGAGATCTGTAACAAATACACTCCTGAAAAACACAACCTCATTCAGATCCTGCACGAGATCCAAGACACTCATCCACAGCATTATATCTCAGACGAGGCGGTGCAAACTGTGGCGAAATATCTGGGCATTGCCGAAAACCATATCTATGGCGTGCTCACATTCTACACAATGTACAGCACCAAGCCACGCGGTAAAAATATAATCCGTCTCTGCGAATCCCCGCCCTGCCACATCAAAGGCAGCCAAAACATCCTGCGCAAGCTCAAAGCCCTGCTGGATGTCCAAACTGGGGAAACCACGCGGGACGGGCTTTTCACCCTGGAACTTTGCGCCTGCCTGGGAGTTTGTGGAAACGCTCCCGTGATGATGATTAACAACGATGTCTATGGCGACCTCACAGATGAAAGAGTCGAGGAAATCATCGAAAAGATCAGAAGGGGGAACCAATGAAATTCTATCGCAGCCATATCCTGGTGGGAATAAATGAAACCTCCCTGCAAGCCGGGGTGGAGGATTTTCTCCACAGCCTCAGAGCGGAGCTTTCCAAACACCATCTCCAGGAAGAGGTGAACGTGCTTGAAACCGGCCCCCTGGGCTTTTTCGGGCGCGGAATCTGCCTCAGCGTCTATCCGGAAAACATCAACTATCAAGATGTTAAGCTGGAAGACATCCCGGAATTGGTGGAAGAACACTTCCTGAAAGGACGTCCTGTGGGACGTTTGATGCTGGACGCAATTGGGAAATTCACCCCCAAATTCGACTATCAAAACCGCATCGTCCTGCGCAATTCCGGCCTCATCGACCCCGAAAGCATTGATGAATACATCGGCTTTGGTGGTTATGAAGCCTGGGAAAGAGCGCTCACTCAGATGCAGCCCATCGATATTGTGAACGAAGTGAAAAAATCCGGCCTCCAAGGACGCGGCGGTGCCGGCTTCCCCACTGGGGTGAAATGGAGCTTCACGGCTCCCATCGAAGCACCCCAAAAATATGTGGTGGTGAATGCCGACGAAGGCGAGCCTGGCACTTTTAAAGACCGCCTCATCATGGAAGGTGACCCACACCAACTGCTTGAAGGCACAATGATTTGCGCCCGCGCGGTTGGCGCCACCAAAGCCTGGATTTACATCCGTGGAGAATACAAACTCTGCATCGAGCGCCTGCAAAAAGCCATCGATAAATGCCGCGAATATGGCATCATTGGCGAAAACATCTTCGGTTCCGGCTTCGACCTGGATATCGAGATTAAGATTGGCGCCGGCGCCTACGTTTGCGGAGAGGAAACCGCCCTCATCGAATCTTTGGAAGGAAACCGCGGTCACCCACGCTGGAAACCGCCTTTCCCCGGCGTTGAAGGCCTCTGGAAGGCTCCCACTGTTGTGAACAACGTGGAAACCCTTGCCAACGTTCCCTTCATCATCAAAGAAGGCGCGGATGCCTACAAAAAACACGGCACTCCGGATGCAGCCGGCACCAAGGTTTACACCATTTTGGGCGACGTCGCGCATCCCGGCCTCTGCGAAGTTGATATGGGCACAACCCTGCGCACCATCATCAACGAGCATGGCGGCGGCATGAAAAAAGGCTTCCGCTTCAAAGCCGCTCTCGTGGGCGGAGCTGCGGGCGTTTTCCTGCCTGAAAAAATGCTGGATGTAAACATGGATTTTGCCAGTTTGAAGGATTATGCCGCTGTTTTGGGCTCGGGCGCCATTTTGGTGATAAACGAGCATCAAAGCATCGTGGATGTCCTCTGGTCAATCCTGAGGTTTTTCCGTCATGAATCCTGCGGAAAATGCGCTCCCTGCCGCAACGGCTCCCAACAGCTTTACAAGCTGATTACCAAAATCAAAAAAGGAAATGGCAGCATGGACGATGTCGAGCTCATGCTCACCATCGCTGAAACCATGTTCGCAACAAGCTTCTGCGCGCTGGGACAATCCCCTGTATTGGTCATACGTTCCGCCGTCGAATACTTCCGTGACGAATTCATCGCGATAACAAAAAAGTAAGATAAAGAGGTTTAGAAATGGCTAAAACTGTAAATATCTGGATCGATGGCCAGCATCTGGAAGTTCCGGACACCATGACCATCATCGAAGCCGCCGATAAACACGGGATTTACATCCCCAGGCTGTGCTATCATCCCGACCTGCCGCCAACCGCAAATTGTGGCGTCTGCGTTGTGGAAATCGAAGGCACACCCGCCCCCAAAAGGGCATGTTGCACCCCCGTGAATGAAGGAATGAAGGTGGCAACAAACAGCAAACACCTGCGCTCATACCGCAAAACCCTCATTGAAATGATTCTTTCAAACCACGATGTGACCTGCCCCACCTGCGTGGCAAACAACAAATGTGAATTGCAAACCCTGGCGAACAATCTGGGCGTCGACCCTGAAGCAATGCCCACCATCCTGGACCGCAAGCCCGTGGATGAAAGCTCACTTTCCATCATCCGTGACGTGAATAAATGTATCTCCTGCGGACGCTGCATCACCGTTTGCAACGAAGTGCAGACCGTTTTTGCCATCACCATGACGGACCGCGGAATCGGCTCCCATGTGGACACTCCCTTCGGAATGGGCATGGCAAACAGCCCCTGCGTAAACTGCGGACAATGCACAGTTTATTGCCCAACCGGCGCTCTGCGTGAACGCGGCGAAATCGACGAAGTTTGGGATGCCATCCTGGACCCGGACAAACATGTCATCGTTCAGGAAGCTCCCTCTGTCCGTGTTTCCCTGGGTGAGGATTTTGGTCTTCCCCTCGGCGCGGTCACACCCAAGAAAATGTATGCCGCTCTGCGTAAAATCGGTTTCGACAGCGTGATGGACACAAACTTCACCGCCGACCTCACCATCCTGGAAGAGGGAACCGAATGTGTGGAAAAACTTAAAGCGGGCGAAAAACGCCCCCTCATCACTTCCTGCTCTCCTGGCTGGATTAAATTCATGGAAACCTACTATCCCGACCTCGCGGATTGCGTTTCCACCGCAAAATCCCCCATGAGCATGTTTGGCGTGCTTTCCAAAACCTATTACGCGAAGGAAAACAACATCGACCCCGCCAAAATCGTCTCTGTGGCTGTCATGCCCTGCACCGCCAAAAAATTCGAAGCCCGCCGTCCCGAACTGCGTGACTCCGGATTCCAGGATACAGACTATGTGCTCACCACCCGCGAACTCATCCGCATGATTAAGGAAGCCGGCATCGACTTTGCCAATCTGCCGGAAGAAGAACCGGACGAAGGCATGAGCTTCTATTCCGGCGCTGGAACCATCTTTGGTGCCACCGGCGGTGTGATGGAAGCTGCCATCCGTTCCGCCTATTTCCTGGTTACGGGAAAAGAACTTGAGCACCTGGACATCGACGCTGTCCGTGGTCTCCAAGGCGTGAAGGAAGCTGCCATCGACATTCCCGGCTTTGGCGAAGTGCGCGTTGCGGTTGCCCACGGCCTCAGCAATGCCCGCATCGTGATGGACCGCGTGCGCGAAAGCCTTGCCACCACAGGCGAATCACCCTGGCACTTCATCGAAATCATGGCCTGCCCTGGTGGTTGCGTTGGTGGCGGTGGTCAGCCTTATGGAAATGACATCGCTTCCCGTGCCCGCCGCGGACTTTCTCTCTATGAAGAAGATCGCAGCCTTCCCGTGCGTCAATCCCACAAAAATCCCGAAGTCGTCAAAATCTATGAGCGTTTCCTGGGCGCACCTCTTTCACCCCTGGCGCTTAAACTGCTCCACACCTACTATTTCAAACGCTCTGTGAGCGATGGACAGGTCGTGGAACAAGTCACCGAAAAACACACTGCCCACTAAAAAAGGCTAAAATAACATCTCAGAAGGCGGGACTTTGTTCCCGCCTTTTGTTTTGCCGGGAAGATTTTCCTCTTTCGCCCCTTTTTTCTTTCTCAGGATATGCGTTCGATGGAAAATGAACCGCGTTGAAACCGGGGCTGCTCCGTAATCTCAGGCTATCGGGTTCTGAAGCCACATTTGCATTTCATTTTCACATTGAATGTCCTCCGAGTTTTTTTCAGTCTGTTTTTTTTGCGCGCTAATAAAAACATCCTTCTATATATATAGGGGCAGAATTTGGGGGTTTGTCAAGGGGTTTTCCGCAGGTTTTTTGTGTCACGCAGATTACGCCTATAACGCTGATTTTAGGGTTGTGGGGTTTTATCGTTCCGCTGCGCGTCATTCTGAGCACCAGCGAAGAATCCAGCCCGTGATTTTTAATAGATTAGGGATGCACAGGATGATGAAGATGAAAAAGGGATTACGTTTTAGGGTTTTGCGTTTTAGCGTTATAGGGTTCAAATAGTTTGCGAACTAACTGCGGAATAGCGAGTCGGAACACCGGATTCATCCGGTCGTTGGTGCCAGATTCATCTGGCACAATGTCCTTTCGATCACTCAGCTCCGCTCTTTAGGCAGAAACCCCGCGCCCATGCGTCATTCTGAGCATCAGCGAAGAATCCAGCCCGTGATTTTTAATAGATTAGGGATGCACAGGATGATGAAGATGAAAAAGTGATTACGTTTTAGGGTTTTGCGTTTTAGCGTTTTAGGGTTCAAAAAGGTTGCTAACTAACTGCGGAATAGCGAGTTGGAACACCGGATTCATCCGGTCGTTGGTGCCAGATTCATCTGGCACAATGTCCTTTCGATCACTCAGCTCCGCTCTTTAGGC
>JAAYKA010000019.1 GCA_012522635.1 Candidatus Cloacimonadota bacterium | reverse complement strand
CGGGGATAAAAAAAGCCTTGGTTCTTGTCCATATTAAGGATTGACATAAACCGCCCCCTGAAAATGATTGTAAGAAATCATAAAATCTGTATTCAATATGCAATGGAGAGAAAATGCCCTATATATCAAACACCGATGAAGAGCGGCTTCAGATGCTCAAGCGCATCGGGGTGGACAGTTTTGACGAACTGATCTCCGCCATCCCTGAACATCTGCGCATGAGCGGCCCGCTCAAACTTGAACCGGCTCTCACCGAGCTGGAAATCACCAGGCGCATCAACGAACGTGGATGTGGAAACGTTTGCGTTGAAGACGCCAATTCTTTTTTGGGAGCTGGGGTTTATGACCATCATATCCCCGCGGCGGTTGATACAATCGTCTCCCGTCCTGAATTTGCTACCGCCTACACGCCCTATCAGGCTGAAGTGAGCCAGGGCACGCTGCAATTCATCTATGAATACCAGACCATGATTTGCGAATTGACTGGTATGAGCATTGCCAACGCTTCCATGTATGACGGCGCCTCTGCCGCAGCCGAAGCCATTCTGATGGCGGTGCGTAAAAACAAGCTGAAAAAAGCCGTGCTTTCCGGAGCGCTGCATCCTGAATATTTAAAAGTTATCAAAGCCTACACGGAAGGGATTGGAATCGAATTGGTGATTTGTCCCACCGCGAATGGCAAGACCGATGCTCAGGCTTTGGCTGAGCTGGTGGACGACAGTGTTGGCAGCGTTGTGATACAAACCCCGAATTTTTGGGGAAATATCGAACCGATGCAAGAGCTGGAAAAAGCCGCGCACAAAAATCCCAAGGCTTTGCTGATTAGCGCGGTTGACCCCATTTCGCTGGCGGTTTTGGCTGCGCCGGCAAGCTATAATGCCGACATCGTTGTGGGCGAAGGTCAGGCTTTGGGCAATGGAATGTATATGGGCGGACCGCTCTTTGGGTTTTTTGCCACAAGGCTGGAAATGGCCAGATCGATGCCCGGCAGGATTGTTGGCGGAACCCTGGATATTGAAGGAAAACGGGCTTACGCGCTCACCCTTCAGGCACGTGAACAGCATATCCGGCGCGAGAAAGCGACCTCGAATATCTGCTCGAACCAATCGCTTTGCACCCTGGCGGCGACAGTTTACATGACCCTGTTGGGGCGTGAAGGCTTGATTGAAGTTGCCACCCAGAGCGCGCAGAAGGCTCACCACTTGGCGGACAAGCTGGCAGCCATCAAGGGTTTTTCCCTGCCTTTCGCGGGTCAGCCCTTCTTCAAGGAATTTGTGTTGCAGTGCCCAGTTCCAGCAGCTCAGGTGGTTGAAGATATGTTGAATCAAGGCATTTACGCGGGGGTGGATCTCGCCCGCTTTGGAATGGATGAACGCTGGCTGTTAATCGCGGTCACCGAAAAGAAGACTTTGGCGCAGATTGAAGAATATGTTGATGCTTTGGGGGAGATGAATTATGAGTAAGACCATTTTTGAACACAGCATTCCGGGTCGCAAGGGCGTAACCCTGCCTCCGCGGGAATTGGACACGGCTTTGAAAGACATCATTCCCTCCGAATATTTGAGGGAAAATCCTGCCCGCTTGCCAGAGGTGAGCGAAATGGACGTGATGCGCCATTATATCGGGCTTTCCCACAAAAACCACTTCATCGAAAAAGGGCTTTATCCTCTGGGTAGCTGCACGATGAAATACAACCCCAAAATCCATGAAAAACTGGCGGGAAAATCCTGCTTCAGCCAGTTGCATCCATATCAGCACGAGCTTACTTTGCAAGGTTCGCTGGAAGTTCTGTATGAATTGCAAAAGGATTTGGCTGAGATTTCCGGAATGGCACAGGTGACGCTGCAACCCGTGGCTGGCGCGCAGGGTGAATTCACCGGTATCAAGATTATTGATGCCTACCACAAAGCCAAGGGCAACCTGCACAAAACCAAGATTATTGTGCCGGACAGCGCTCATGGAACAAACCCAGCCACCTGCGCGTTGGTGGGGTTTGATGTGGTGGAACTGCACTCGGATGAGCGCGGACGCTGTGACATCGAGCACCTGCGCAGCATCGTGGACGAAAACACCGCGGGATTCATGCTTACGAATCCGAACACTTTGGGTCTTTTTGAAGACCAACTGGAAGAAATCGCCCGCATCATCCACGATGTGGATGGGCTCATCTATATGGATGGCGCGAATCTGAACGCCATCATGGGCATCGTTCAACCCGGAAAAGTGGGATTCGATGTCATTCATTTTAACCTGCACAAAACCTTTTCCACACCTCACGGCGGCGGTGGTCCCGGAGCCGGACCCGTTGGCGTGGTGGAAAAATTGCTGCCCTATTTGCCAGTGCCGATGGTGGCGAAAGAAGAAGATCGCTATTTCTTCGATTATGGACACGCGGACACTTCCATCGGAAGGGTGCACAGTTTTTATGGAAATTTTGCCGTGCTCTTACGCGCCCACATCTATATCAAGATGCTGGGGCCCGAAGGTGTGCGCCGGGTTGCCGAAAACGCTGTGATTAATGCCAATTATCTGATGGCGCTCCTCAAGGATCACTATCACATCCAACACCTCGAGCATTGCATGCACGAATTTGTGGCGGATAGCAGTTGGCAGAAAAAAGAATATGGTGTGAACACTTTGGACGTCGCGAAAAGGCTGTTGGACAAGGGTTTTCACGCCCCGACTGTATATTTCCCCCTCATCGTTCCGGAAGCCATGATGATTGAGCCCACGGAAACCGAAAGCAAGCAATCCATCGAAGCTTTTGCCGAGGCGATGATAGAAATTGCGCAGGAATGTCGCGACAATCCAGAATTACTTAAGGAAGCCCCTCTCACCACGCCTGTGCGCAGGGTGGATGATGTTCGTGCGGTGAAGTTTTTGGACGTAGCCTTCCCGCTGGGGGAATCCCAGGAAAATTAAAAGCTTTTGGAGAAGCAAATGAAGAAAATACTAACGATTCTGGTGGGAATCCTGCTACTGACAGCCAGCCTTGTGGCAGACGTCAAGCTCGGTTATGTGAATACAGACAGATTGATGATGGAAAGCAATGAGGCTGCCGAAATTTCGCGCCTTTTCAATCTGGACAAACAAAACTGGACAAACCAGATAAAACAACTGGACGACCAGATCAAGCAGATGGAGCGAAGCTTCGAGATTGATAAACTCACTAAAACTGAAGCCGCGAAACGCGACGCGCAGGCAAAGATTGATGCCAAAAAAGTTGAAGCCGGACGCCTGCTGGAAGAGTATTTTGGCGAAGGCGGCAGGGCTGAACAGCGCTATCGTGAATTGATTGAACCACTTACGCTGAAAATACACAACCTGATTGTGAAGACAGCGGAAGACGAAAAATATAGCATGATTTTCGACGTGAGCATGGGCACTGTTCTTTACGCTCTTCCCACGATGGACCTCACGGAACAGCTTTTATTGGAACTGAATAAAGATACCTTGCCACCTCCTGAAGATGATTTTTTGAAAAATGAACTGGAATATGAAGACCCATTCAAAACCGACGATCCCTTTGGTGATGGTGGTTTTAAGGATGACCCCTTCCAAGATTTCAAGCCATGAGGCGTTTTAGCATTGCCCTGAGCGGAACACGCATCCAGGAGATTTGCGGCGGGGAAATCCGCGGTGATGAACGGCGGGAGTTTTCCTGTGTGGCAGAATTTGCCCAGGCTGGGGCGGATTGCGTTGCATTCCTTGAGCAGGATAATCTGCTGGAGGAAGCCAGGAACTCCCTGGCTGGAATGGTAATCTGCCATCCAGACAAAGCGGAGCTTTTGCCCCAGCGTGTGCTATTGCTGCATCCCAAGCCTGGTCTGGCCATGTTGAAGCTGACAAGCTGGTGGCTGGATGCTTCCAGACCCAAACCGCCACCTGGAATTCACCCCAGCGCGCTGGTGGATCCAACCGCGCAGGTGAGCCCTGAAGCATATATCGGCCCATTTTGCGTCTTGGAAGCCGGTTGCCGCGTTGGAGCTGGCGCTGTCATCGGCGCGAACTGTTATTTGGCTGAAAACTGTGCCGTCGGCGAGGGTAGTGTTTTCTATCCAAATGTCCGTATTTACGCGGATTGCGAGATTGGGAAAAACTGCATCCTCCATAGCGGCGCGGTTGTGGGCGCGGATGGATTTGGTTTCAGGCTGGAG
Source organism: Candidatus Cloacimonadota bacterium (assembly GCA_012522635.1). Classification (NCBI taxonomy): domain Bacteria; kingdom Pseudomonadati; phylum Candidatus Cloacimonadota; species Candidatus Cloacimonadota bacterium. The sequence continues at coordinate 8,522 of JAAYKA010000019.1, read as the reverse complement.
GACGGGGTTCAAATGAAGATTCCCCAGGTTGGAAACGTCGTTGTGGGCAACGATGTGGAGATTGGAGCCAATAGCTGTATCGATTGTGGCACATTGGCTTCCACCACAATCGGTGATGGCTGCAAGATTGATAACCTGGTGCAGATTGGGCATAATTGCCGCGTTGGCAAACACAGCATCCTCTGCGCTCAGGTTGGTTTGGCAGGCAGCACAGTGATTGGAGATTACGTCTATCTGGCTGGGCAGGTTGGGATTGCGGGACATCTCAGCATTGGAGACCGCGCTGTGGTTGGCGCCCAAAGTGGCGTCACGCGTGATCTTCCTGCTGATGGCCTCTATTGGGGCACCCCGGCAATGGAAGCAAAAAACCAAAAGCAGATCACAGTTCTGCAAAGGAAACTGCCCGAGATTTACAGTCAGCTACGCTGGCTGATGAAAACAAGGACACAGAACCATGACTGAAAATAAACATACCATACAAAAACCAGTGAGCTTCACCGGCATCGGACTGCATACCGGAGAAGCTGCCACAGTTCATTTTAAACCGGCTTTGGAAGATGAAGGCATCATCTTCGTCCGTACAGATTTACCGGATAATCCGGAGATTCCCGCCGATATTGATCATGTTGTGGATATTTCCCGCGGCACCACCATCGGGCTGAACGATGCAAGGGTTGGAACCATTGAACACGTTCTGGCTGCCATCAAAGGCTTGGGAATCGATAATATCCGAATTGAGATTGACGGCGGGGAAGTGCCTGTTGGAGACGGTTCCGCGCTGCCCTACATAGAGCTTTTGAAGGAAGCTGGTCTGAAAGAACAAAACGCGAAGCGTGAATATTTCGAATTTGATGAAGCCATCAGTTTTTCCAATCCTGAAGAAAATGTGGATGTGGTAATCGTGCCCTCAAACGAGCTGAAGGTGACCTTCATGATAGATTATCAGCATCCATATCTGGGAACGCAGTACACATTTATGTCTGGCATTGACCAATTTGAAAAGGAATTTGCCGGAGCCCGAACCTTCTGTTTTATCAACGAGATAATGGAGTTGCGGAAACATGGTTTAATCCGGGGCGGGTCTTTGGAAAACGCGCTGGTGATTGGCGAGCCAGAAATGAAGGAAGACGAGCTGGAGAAACTGCGCGAAGTTTTTGAATATGATGAACCCATCACTGTTTCACAACAGGGAATTTTGAACAGCCATCCTCTGCGCTATCCAAACGAATTTGTGCGCCACAAGGTTTTGGATTTGCTGGGCGATATCGCGCTTTTGGGAATGCCCATCAAAGGTCATATTCTGGCGGCTCGCAGCGGACACAAAACAAATGTGGAACTGGTGAAAAAGCTGCGCGGCATTCAGCTCACCCAGGAATTGAAAAAGAAATATCAAAGCGATTTGCATAAAGATGTGATCTTTGATGTGAATGCCATCATGCGCATCATTCCACATCGTTATCCTTTCCTGCTGGTGGATAAAATCATCGAGTTCGACCCTGGAAAATCCATTGTTGGCATCAAAAATGTGACGATTAACGAACAGTTTTTCCAAGGACACTTTCCAGGACATCCCATCATGCCGGGAGTTTTGATTGTGGAAGGGATGGCTCAGGCTGGTGGCATCATCCTTCTGCGCGAGATGGAAGACCCCACCGAATGGGTGGCATATTTTGCCTCCATCGACAACGTGAAATTCCGCAAACCCGTTCTTCCAGGAGACACTCTGCGCTATGAGATGAGGGTGGTTTCCCTGAAGCGCAACCTGGCAAAAATGCGTGGCGAAGCCTACGTTGGAAAAGACAAAGTGGCAGAAGGAGACTTCATGGCCATGCTGCAAAAGAAAGAACAATGACCCAGATACATCCCAGCGCCATTGTTAGTCCCGACGCCGTGATTGGCGAAGGTTGTCAGATTGGTCCTTTTTGTCAGATTGGACCGGATGTGGTTCTTGGAAAGGGAAACATCCTGGTTTCAAACGTGATTATCGATGGCTGTTCCCAGATTGGTGATAACAACCGTTTCTTCTCTTTTGCCGTGATTGGCACCGAATCCCAAGATATGAAATATCAGGGTGGAAAAACCGGCCTCCAAATTGGCAATGGCAATACCATCCGGGAATTTGTGACCATGAATCGCTCCAGTCAAGAAGGTGGTAAAACCATTCTGGGAGACCGCAACCTGATGATGGAATACGTGCATGTGGGACACGATTGTGTGGTTGGTTCCGACTGCGTGGTGGCAAATTCGGTGCAAATGGCTGGACATCTTGTGATAGATGATAAAGTCAGCATCGGCGGCATGACCGCGATTCATCAATTTGTGCGTGTGGGGTACCATGCCTTTGTGGGCGGCGCTTCCGCTGTGAAAAAAGACATCGCCCCCTTCACCCGCGGGATGGGAAATCCCTATAAAACAGTGGGTTTAAACAGTGTTGGATTGCTGCGTGCAGGATTTGCGAGCGAGACCCTGGAAGCCATCAAAAAAATCTACCGGCTCTTTTATCGCCAGGGATTGAATGTTTCCCAAGCCTTGGAAGCCCTCGAAAAATGGGATTCCCTGACATCGGAACAGATGATATTTACTGATTTTGTTCGTGCTTCCCAGCGAGGATTGTCCAATTAGGTGTCACAAGTGTTGACAAAAACAGCCTTGAAGACTTTTGGAATTTCAAAGGATGTGGGAAAATCACAAAACAAAGCCATGACCCTGTGAAACCCGCAGCCTGTCGACTGACACCTAAAACAATGGAGTGTGATAATGGAAAATAGGACATGGGAATACATTAGTGTATTCATTATGTCCTGGTTGCTCGTTTATGGCCTGACGCCGTTCATAATCAAGCTTGCCAGGGCGCTGAACTTCGTGGACAAACCCGAAGCCCGCAAAATGCACCTGACCAGCATTCCCTATATGGGCGGGCTCAGCGTATTCATCGGCTTTTTCCTGCTTTGCATCTACGACGTGAGTCTTTCCGCCAGCCGCAGCTTCGATACCGCGATGTTGGGTTATTTGGGAGGCTCGTTCCTAATCATGCTGATTGGTCTCATCGACGACCGCAATGGCATGAACCCCATCATCAAGCTCTTGGGTCAGGTGGTGGTAAGCCTCAGCTTCATTCTCAGCAATTTTCAGTTACCAGAGCTGAATCAGATGTTTGGTTCAGTCTATATTTCCCTGCCCGCCATGGTGTTTTGGATGGTGGGGCTGATGAACGCCCTGAACTTTTTGGATAATATGGATGGCATCCTCAGCGGAATGGCAGGTATTTTGGGGTTGGGATTTTTCGCCTTCAGTCTGGCGAACACAAACAACAGCAACGGTTTGGAAATGGCATTCATCGGGCTCATTTCCCTCAGTTTTGCGGGAAGTTCGCTGGGTTTTCTGCCCTACAATTTCAATCCCGCCAAAATCTTTTTGGGCGATGCCGGCTCCATGTTCATCGGATATTTTCTGTCATCCATGGGAATCCTGATGGCGCGTTACGCGGTGATGAGCCAGGAAAACAATCTCTTTTATCTGCTGCCGGTGCTGTTTTTAAGCTATGCCATCTTTGATATTTCGCTGGTGAGCTACACTCGCAAACGTGATGGCAGGCACGTGATGCAGGGTGGCAAAGACCATTCCACCCACCGCATCAACACAGCTCTGGGCTCCATCAAAATCACGGCGCTCATCATCTATGCCATAAACATTCTCATCGTGCTCACCACCATCATTGTATTCATCACAGGGAGCGAGGTTTTGCTATTGGTTGCCACCCTGATGCTCGCCACTTTTTTCATTGTGTTCGGCCGCAAACTGGACCAAATCCCCATTTTTGTGCCCAGCAACCAAAAGAAGGAAAATTCAAAGAAAAAATGAACGGACACAGATTTCTGAACCAGTCCCGCCCCAAAACGCGGCTTCTTTTTCTGCTGCTCATTTTGTTGTTGATGACACTGGGCGCATGTGAAATAAACCGTTACAACAGCGCGGAAGACCATTATAACAATAGACGTTACGCTGCCGCGATTCAGGAACTGGACGATTATATCCTAAACGGAAACAACGGCGCTCTCATCACCCGCAGCGAAATCCTGCGCGGGCAGTGTTATTACGAACTGGGGCTCATGGCATTGCAGCGAGAAACCTATGATCTTGCCATCAAGTTTTTCAAACTCTCCAATTCTCCGGATTCGGATCAAGCCCTGGCAAGGATCTATAAAAACATGGCAGACGTTGCGTTACAGCAGGATAAACCCCGTCTTTCCCTGGATTTTGTGAACAGCATCATCCGCGAAATTCCCCGTTCTGAACTCAAGGCTGAAATGCTTTACCGCAGAATTGGCTTCCAACTGGATACTTTCATCGACCACGAAGGCGCCTGGCAGGACTATATGTCCCTTTACGATGGATATCCCAACAATCCGAATGAAGTTGCCGCGCGAAAACTGGTCCAGCGCATCGTGCCCGCCAGGGTGGAACACGCCAAAAGGCTATACGGTTCAGGATATTACAGCGACGCGCTGCGCATTCTCTTCGAATTGGGAAAATATCCCGTGGTGGATGGCGAAGCGAACAACCGCTTGATTGCGGAAGCCTATATCGGCCAGGCGGAAAGCTTTCTGACCAGCGAAAACTACCTGGAAGCAGACCGCATTTTCCGCATTGCCGTGCAATATGACCCTGCCAAAAAAGCCGAAGTGGATAGACGCCTGGAACAAGTCGCATCTCTTTTCATCAGGCGCGGAAATGAACTGGTGGCACAGCGGGATTTCGACAACGCCCTGCTCCACTACCAAAAAACCTACGACATCATCCCGGATTATGCCCAGGCAAACCAGGCAATTGCGCGCATGAACACCATCAGGGAAAACGTTGTCCGCTCCCGCGAAATCCAAACTCAGGCCGAAAAATCCGAACTGGCTGGAAAATATTCCGAAGCCCTGAACCTCTATCGCCAGGCCAGCTCACTGGACGACAAAGCCGAGCTTGCCACAAAGATTTCTCAGATGCAAAATCTTATCGCTGCCGAATCTAATCCTGCCGCCTTCGCCCAGCGCATCATAAACGAATATCGCGGCGGCATCCTGAATTCCCGCATAAACAGGCAAAAACAAGAACTGTTACGGGCCTACACCGCAAACGAGATTCGTGATTCCGGCTGGAAAGTGATGAGCTCTTCCGGGCAATTCAGATATGAAGCGCGCTACGACCTGGTTACCCCAACCATCTCATACTATTACGTTTGGCAGGTGAACTTGCGCGATCGCAGCATCACCCCTCTGAACAAATTATCCGAAAAATTGATGGAATAAGCATGCGCAAAACGATTTTGACTCTTTTCAAGCGGACTTACCGGACTGTCCTGCCGTCATTTGCCCTGATTCTAATTCTGCTGGCGCTTGTTCCCAGCCTTGCCGCTCAAGACCAATTTGACATCACAGCTTTTTCCGACAGCACCAAATATGGATGGGAAGATTGGCGTGACAGAAATGTTTACCGTGTGGATCTGATTGAGCGCCAGGAACTTCTGCAAATATACGAAATGGAATCCAGCCAGATTGGCAGTTCCATTCTAAAATCAGCCCTCATTCCCGGCTATGGCCAGATCAGCAGCAAAGCCTGGACGAAGGGGACCGTGTTTTTGGGTGCGGAATTGCTCTCCATGGGGGTGTCGCTATACTTTTTGGATCGCAGCAATTACTACTATGGCAAATACTTGGAGTCCACCCAAATAGATGATATCCAGTATTTTTATAGTGCTGCCCAAAAACCCAGATACTATTCTTGGATGTTCATGGCGCTGGGTGCCGTGGTTTGGGGTTACAATATCTACGATGTTATTCTCACCACAGATGCTTACAACGCCCAAGTTTGGCAGGAAATTCTAGAGCGCCACGGCAAAAAAACCATCAGCATGGGTCCGGAAGGAATCCAATTGCGATTTTAGGATGTAATGATGAAATTTAGAAACCTAATCCTGCTCTTATGCCTCATCCTGCTGACCTCCTGCATGGTGAAACGCAACAATCCCCTAGACCCGATTGGAAATCCGGATATCATTGTGCCAGATCAAGTTAGCGGCCTGCAATGTTTTGCCTCCGGTGTTGGGGCAACGAATAAATATGTGGAATTGCGCTGGAATGCCAACCCTTCCTTAAACACCGACGGCTATTATATTTACATGGGTCTTGCCTACAATTCGGAATACGCGGTTGTGGATACAGTTACCACAAACGTCAGCGTCAGCAGCCACGGCGGCAAACCCTGGCACAGCGTTAAAGCTGGCGATTACTGGTATAAAGTTGCCGCTTTCAGGGATGTTTACGACGAGGACGGTAAAGTTTTGGGCAAACTGGAGGGACGCCGCAGCGAGCCCCGATTTATCAGGGTTCCGGCTTAAGACAACGCCTCCCTCTCAACTAAGCTAATGAAACCTAATATCTTGGAGGATTTGAACCCCCGGCAAAGGGAGGTTGTGACCAATACCGAAGGCCCGCTTCTGGTGCTTGCTGGCGCGGGAAGTGGAAAAACCCGCAGCATCATCAGCCGTTGTGCCTGGCTTCTGCGCGAAAAAAACGTTAAACCCTGGAACATTTTGGTGGTCACTTTCACGAACAAAGCCGCGAGCGAGCTGCAGGAAAGGCTTGCCGCCATGCTTGGCTTCCCTGTTTCGTCTCTCTGGGTGGGCACTTTCCACAGTATTTGTTCCCGCATTCTGCGTCACGAATCGGCTTCCCTGCCTTTTGGCTCGAATTTCAGCATTTACGATGAAGACGCCAAAAAATCCCTCCTCAAAAAGATTTATAAAGAACATGGCATCGACGCCAAGAAATATCCCCAGCAAAGCGTCCACATCAGGATTAGCCGCTATAAAAACAGACTGCTTTTACCGGAGGATTTGGAGGCGAATCAGCCTCTGGAATCCAAGAAAGGCGATGACTACGAAAGCGTCGTCCTGCGGGTTTATTCTCTCTACCAGCAGAGGATGCTTCTGAACCAAGCCTTGGATTTTGACGATATCCTGCTTTACACCGCGAAACTTTTGGAAAGTAATTCCAGCGTTCGCGCCAAATATAGCGAAATCTTTCAATATGTAATGATTGACGAATATCAAGATACGAACCAGGCACAGTTCGAAATCATCCACCAAATCGCCAAAGATCATCAGCGCGTTTGCGTTGTGGGCGATGACGACCAGGCCATCTACAGCTTCCGCGGCGCCACAGTGCGCAATATCCTTGAATTTGAACAGGATTACGACCAGGTGCAGCTCATCCGCCTGGAACAAAATTACCGCAGCACGAGCCGCATTCTTGATTTGGCAAACGCCATCATTAAACACAACCGCCGCCGCCATCGCAAAGACCTCTGGAGCGAATTGGGCGAAGGTGAAAAGCCCATCCTGCTCAGCTTCCAAAACGAAACCGAGGAAGCCGACGAAACCGCCCGCATGGTGAAGAATCTGAACCGTGAAGGCGTGCCCTACAGCCAGATAGCGATTCTTTACCGCACGAACGCCCAATCCCGCGTTTTCGAATACGCCTTCACGCAAAACCGTATCCCGCATACGATTGTGGGCAGTCTCCATTTTTATCAGCGCAAGGAAATCCGCGACCTTTTGGCATATCTCACCGTGCTGTCAAATCCCGCGGATTCGGAAAGCCTTCTGCGGATTATAAATGAACCTCCGCGCGGCATTGGCCAAACCACCATCACCCGCTTGCTGGGACACGCCGCCAAAATCCGCAGCCCGCTCTATCAGGCTCTGCAAATGAGCCAGGATATCACTGAGATCGGTCCCGGCATCCGCAAAAAACTGGCGGAATTCGCTCAAACCATCGAAAGCTGGAGAAACGCGGCACAACACACGCCCGTGCTGGATTTGGTGAAAGAAATCCTCGACCATCTCGATCTCATCTCACTTTATAAACGCAGCCAGGATCCCAAGGACATTTCCCGCGTGGAAAACCTTGTGGAATATGTGAGTTCGGTCAGCGAATTTGCTGAACACTGGGCGGAGGAACACGACAAACCCGCTCTGCTGGTAGATTATCTGCCTTTCGTGGCGCTGCAGACCGATATGGATGTGGCAGACCGCAAAGAAGACAGCGTGCGGCTGATGACGCTCCACAACGCCAAGGGTTTGGAATTTGACTGCGTTTTCATCACTGGCTTGGAAGACGAACTCTTGCCCCATCGCATGAGCATGGACAGCACTTCCGAAATCGAGGAGGAACGCCGCCTTTTTTATGTTGGCGTAACCCGCGCCAAAACCAGGCTGCTGCTGAGCCACGCCCGCTCCCGCCGTATCTACGATTCTTTTTGTTTCACCAAACCCAGCCTCTTTTTGCAACAGCTTGACGCCAATCTTTTCGCCGGGAACAGCGACCAGGTGGATCTCGTACCCGGGCAGCATGTGCGTCCCAAGGTTCGGAGCCGTATCTCCGAGAAGGACAAGAAGTTCCGCATCGGCCAAAAGGTCTGGCATTCGGAATATGGCGAAGGGGTCATCCTCAGCGTGGATGGCACCGGAAGCG
>JAAYKA010000018.1 GCA_012522635.1 Candidatus Cloacimonadota bacterium | reverse complement strand
GCCGCGGAATACACAGAATTTATCAAAGATAAAAATATCGACGTGGTAGAAATCGGCTCCACCTCAAAACCCATTTACAACAAAAGTATCATTGAAGTGAAAACCAACGACCCTCAGGATTTGGCGCGCCTGCAAAAAATGACCGGGATAACGCGCCACGCCCTGGCTGTCGAAAAAGACCCGCCCGTTCCCTTCATCATCATTCTGGGCGACGATTTCGACACATTCATGAAACCCTGATTCAAGGAGAATAATTTGCAGAAAACCGATAAACTTGAAGCCATTCTAAACTGGCTGGCTGAAAAACAAGCGGATAATATCAAAGTTTACGATGTTTCCGAAACCAGTTCCTATACCGACTTCATCGTGGTCTGCGAAGGCAGTGCCGACCTACACAACAAGGCCATCGCGAACCACCTCCTGGATATGGCAAAAGAATCAAAATTACGCGTTCTGGGCAAATCCGGAATGGAATTTGGGCTCTGGATACTTCTGGATATCGGGGATGTGGTGATCCATATCTTCCTCCCCGAAAAAAGGGAATTTTACCAGATTGACCACCTCTTCGCCGAATTGGCAAAAAAAAAGGATAAAGAGAAAAGCGATGATCAAGCGCCTGTTGCATGAACATATAAGCGACGTTCTAAACGCTCTGGAACTTTCCAACCAGCGCGATTTCAGCGTGGAAGTACCCAATAATCCCGATCATGGAGATTACTCCACAAACGCCGCCATGGTGCTGGCAAAAGAAAACAAAACCGCCCCCAGAAAATTGGCGGAAACTCTGCTTAAAGAGCTGCGCAAAAACAAGTTCTATAAAGCGGTGGAAATTGCCGGACCCGGCTTCATCAATTTCAAAATTGCACCCTCATTTTACCACAAAGTGCTCTTCGACATCCGAGCTCTTGGCGAGGATTTTGGAAATTCTGACTATGGCCAGGGCGAAAAAGTGCTCATCGAATTTGTCAGCGCGAACCCAACCGGGCCTCTGAACATTGTCAGCGCGCGTGCTGGAGCTTTTGGGGACACCCTTTATCGAATCATGAAAAAAGTGGGGTTTGAGCCCGACCGCGAGTTTTATGTGAACGACGCCGGAAACCAAGTGGATATCCTGGCAGAAAGCTTGGAACTTCGCCTCCGCGAGCTTCACGGAGAACACATTGGCGAATTTCCCTTCGAAGCCTATCACGGCGAATACGTCAAACATCTCGCCCAAAAACTCAACGCCACAGATGGTGTCCGCATTTTCATGCTTCCGGAAAAGGAACGCACCGATCGCATGAAAGAATTTGCCCTCAACGAACTGCTCGAAATGCAGCGCCTCAGCATGGAACGCTTCGACGTCCATTTTGAAAACTGGGTTTCCGAAAAAGCGCTCCGCCAGGAAGGCGTGGTGGAGGAAGTGCTAAGTTACCTCACAGAAGCAAATTGCACCTACGAAAAAGAAGACGCCATCTGGTTTTCGTCTTCCGAATATGGTGACGATAAAGATCGCGTTCTGATGAAAAGTGACGGTTCAATCACCTATTTTGTGCCCGACCTCGCTTACCACCTCACAAAAATCCAGCGGGGCTACACCAAGCTCATCGACGTTTTTGGCCCCGACCATCATGGCTATGTGCCCCGTCTCAGAGCCGCATTCCGCGCCTTGAAATACGATGATGACATCCTGGAAGTCATTTTCCTGCAACAGGTTAACCTTTTCGAAAGCGGCGAAAAAGTCAAGATGAGCAAGCGCGCGGGAACCATCGTAACCATGGATGATCTCATCGACGAAGTGGGAAAAGACGCCGCCCGTTATTTCTTCATCGCCCGCAAAGCCAATGCCCACCTGAATTTTGACCTTGAGCTTGCCCTTCAACAAAACAACGAAAACCCAGTTTACTACTGCCAATACGCCCACGCCCGCATCTGCTCCATACTGAAAAAAGCGCGCAAGGACAAGGTTTACCCCCGCAGTTTCAAAAAAGAATTGGGGCAGAAGCTGAACAAACCGGAAGAATTGGCGCTCATCCACAAGATGACCGACTTCCCCGGTCTGCTCGAATTGATCGCTCAACACCGTGAACCCCACCGTCTTGCCACATACACGGAGGAACTTTGCGGTCTCTTTCATCGGTTTTACAACAAATACCAAGTGGTCAATCCCAAATACATGGAACTCTCCCAAGCCAGGCTGCTGCTCATCGAAGTGGTGAAAGACGTCTTGGCTGGCTGTCTCGACCTGATGGGAATCAGCGCCCCGGAAAAGATGTGAATGGAAAACTCCCGCCTGATCCGTCCCATGCGAGAAAATGATCTCGAGGACGTAATGCGTATTGAACGCCAGGCTTTTCCCAATCCCTGGCCTCCGGAATCTTTTGGATTTTTTCATGATGAGCGCTCCTGGGTAATCTGCGAAGGCGATTCCCTGCGCGGCTTTATCATGATCCACTCGGTTTTGGATGAAGCCACCATCATGAACTTCGCCATCGACCCCCTTTTTTGGAGACAGGGTTTGGCAACCCAGCTTTTGGAACACACCATCGAAATGCTCACCGCCAAAGGTGTCAAAAATATCTTTTTGGAAGTGCGCCTCTCGAATTTAGCCGCCAAAAAGCTCTATCAAAAACACGACTTCAAACCCCTTGGCCTGAGGAAAGATTACTATCAGGACCCGCGCGAAGACGCCCTCGTCCTGGTGAGAAATGATAATGGATAAACATATGTTGGACTACGATTTTCTCGTTTTGGGAAGCGGCATCGCCGGGCTGATTTATGCCCTCCAGGTTTCCCGCCTGGGGCGCGTGGCTGTGGTCACAAAAAAAAGAATGGTGGATTGCAACACAGATTACGCCCAGGGCGGAATAGCCGCGGTTTTGGACGCGAGCGATTCTTTTGTGGAACATTGCGAAGACACCTTCAAAGCCGGCGCCGAATTGGGGAAAAAAGACGTTATTTGCCAAATTATCACTGAGGGTCCAAAGCTAATCCAATATCTCATCGACATCGGAACCGATTTCACCCTCAGGGACGACAGCTACGACAACCGCCTCGAAAACCTCTCCCTCACCCTCGAAGGTGGACATACACACCGTCGCGTTGCCTACGCCGCGGATTCCACCGGTCATCAGATTATGGAAGCCCTCATCCGAAGCTGCCAAAACGATCCCAATATCGACATCTACGAAAATAGCATCGCCATCGACCTCATCACCCAACACCACGTGGTCCAAACCAAGGGCTTCGTGCCTGGAATTTCCTGCTGGGGAGCATACGTCCTCGAAGGCGCTTCCAATGAAGTCCGGATTTTCCGTGCCAAAAAAACCATGCTCGCCACCGGTGGAGCCTCACGAGTTTATGCCCACAACACAAATCCCGATGTTTCGACTGGAGATGGAATGGCAATGGCGCGCCTTGCCGGAGCCAGACTCGCGAACATGGAATTTGTCCAGTTCCATCCCACCGCGTTTTGGAGCGCGGAAGGCAAAACCTTTCTCATCAGCGAAGCGGTGCGTGGCGAAGGAGCCATCCTTAAACTTCAGGATGGAACCGCTTTCATGAAAAACTATCATCCCCAGGCAAACCTTGCCCCCCGCGACATCATCTCCCGCGCCATCGACACCGAACTGAAACGCCGCGGCGAAAAATTCTGCTGGCTGGATGCCACCGGGATACCAACGCAAAAACTCCGTTCACACTTTCCCTATATCGATCGCCGCCTGCAGGAACACGGGATTGATTTCACCCGCGATCCCATCCCCGTGGCGCCTGCCGCTCACTATTTTTGTGGCGGAGTGCTTTCAACCATCGATGGCATCACGGACATCCACAATCTTTTCGCCGCCGGAGAGGTTTCCTGCACCGGGCTGCACGGCGCAAACCGTTTGGCCTCAAACTCCCTTCTGGAAGCCCTCGTAACCGGGTGGCGCGCTGGAAACCACCCCTCAAACCAAGCAAGCGTGAACTTCCCGGAAATCCCACCCTGGAAACAGATGGAAGAATTCAACGAAAACGAATGGGTCGTGATTTCCCATAACCGCGAAATTATCGGCACCATCATGGACGGCTATGTGGGCATCCGCCGTTCCCGCCGCCTCCTGAAATATGCCCTCTCCCGCATGGAAAACATCTACAACGAAGTAAACAATTTCTATCAACACAACGCCGTCCGCCGCGAAGTGGTGGAAACCAGAAACCTTGCCATCATCGCCATCGCGGTCATCCGCAGCGCCCTGATGAGAAGGGAAAGCCGCGGAGCCCATTTCCTCATCGACGTTCCCGAGCGTGATGACGAACATTACAAAACCGACACCATCACCTAAAGGGCTGCCATGAAAGGACTTTTCATCACATTCGAAGGCGTGGACGGCAGCGGCAAATCCACTCAAATGGCTCTTTTAGCCACTCGTTTGGAAGAGCTGGGACTGCCAGTGCTGCAAACTCGCGAGCCCGGAGGACCGCCCATCGCCGAAGCCATACGCCACCTGCTTTTGGACACCGCAAACAAAGCCATGCTCCCTCGAACCGAACTGCTGCTCTATTGCGCCAGCCGCGCCCAGCACACCGGCGAGTGGATTATCCCCGCTCTAAAAGCTGGAAAGATAGTCCTTTGCGACCGCTATTACGATTCCACTTTCGCATACCAGGGTGCTGCCCGTTCCTTGGATATGGAGCAAATCCGCATCCTCACAGATTTTGCCACTTTCCACACCGTGCCCAACCTCACTTTCCTACTGGACATTCCCGTTTCCGAAGGCATGGCGCGCATCGGAAAAAGAACCCTTGACCGCCTCGAATTGGAGGACAATTCTTTCCGTGAACTGGTGAGGGCTGAATATCAAAACCTTGCCAAAAAGAACCCAGAACGATTCGTGGTGCTGGATGGAAAACTTTCGCGTTCAACCATCCACGCCCAGATAATAGACACAGTTTTAACCCGCTTAGGAGTATCAAGTGATTAAAAACAAGCAAAAAACAGCCCTGCTCACCATAGCCGCGGTTTGGATTCTGACGGCCATCATGCTTTTCACCGCCACCGGAGTTTTCGCCCAAAATCAAGGCAACGGTTCCGACCTCTATTCCCAGCTCGGCCTCTTCAGCGAAGTGCTCAGCAAACTGAAACAGAGTTATGTAACCGAACTCAGCGATGAAGAATTGATTAAAGCCGCCATCATCGGCATGCTCGGTTCCACCGACCCTCACACAACCTATTTCACCAAAAGCGAATACGAAGATTTCACCACCTCCACAAAAGGGTCTTTCGGTGGTTTGGGCATCCAGATAGACAAAATCGGGGATTATGTCACCGTGATTTCCCCCATCGAAGGAACCCCTGCTTACAGAATGGGAATCACCGCCGGCGACAAAATCATCCGTGTGAACGATAAAAGCATTGTGGGCCTCAGCACCGATGAAGCCATAAAATATATGCGCGGGGATGTGGGCACCACTGTCATCATCACCATCAGCCGCCCCGGAGTCACAAAACCCCTCGAATTCAAAATCACCCGCGAAACCATCAAAATCAAAAGCGTGCCCTACAGCTTCAAGATGGACAATGGAGCCGGCTATCTGCGCCTCAGCCAATTCAATGAAAACACCGTGCAAGAACTGCGCGCCGCGCTTGCCTCCCTCGAAGCGGAAGGAATCACCGGCCTCATCATCGACCTGCGTTCAAACCCGGGAGGTTTGCTGGATCAGGCTGTGGACACTGTGAACGAATTCATCGGCCCCAACAAACTGGTGGTGGAAACAAAAGGCAGAATGCCAAACGCGAATCGCCAATATCTCACCCGTTTCAACACCAAAGCCCGAAACTACCCCATCATCGTGTTGGTGAACGAAGCCAGCGCCAGCGCCTCCGAAATCTTTGCCGGCTCGCTCCAAGACTGGGATAAAGGCCTCGTCATGGGAAAAACAACCTTCGGGAAGGGAAGCGTCCAACAGCTTTTACCCCTCATGAACGGAAACGGCATAAAAATCACCACCGCATACTATTACATCAAATCGGGACGCTGCATCCACAAAAAAAGCAACGACCAAATCCTCCTGGGCAAGGAAGTGAACGAATCCGACATCAACGCCGAGGAAGAACTGAATCTCAAACAGGTTTACCACACGGTTAAAAACCGGGAGGTCTATGGCGGTGGCGGCATCACACCAGACATAGAAGCCGATGGCGAGCCGCTCACAAACTTCGCCGTGGAACTGCGCCGCAAAAATGCCTTTTTCAATTTCGCCGTGGATTACATGGTGGAGCACGATCATAAACTGGATAAAAACCTTGTGGTTGGCTCATCGCTGCTGAACAGCTTCCTCGCCTACGCTTCTTCCCGCGATATAAAATATACCCAGGCAGATGTTGACAGCACCGACACCTACCTGCGAACCATGATTAAAAGTGAACTCCTGCGTGCCGTCCATGGAGATTTGGAAGCCTACAAAGCCACCATCGGACTGGATAAACAGCTCCAGCAGGCCGTCGCTTTGCTGAACCGTTTCAAAACAATGGACGAACTTTTCGCCCACGCCGCCGCCCAAAACAAAAAACAATGAGGGCTTCCGCGACCAAACAGGTATAAACTTGTGGAGTTACATAAAATAAATCGGCTTTCCCCGGATAACCGTGTTTCGCGGCCCGGGCTTTGCCGTTTTCATAATCAACACCCTTAAAACAGGAGTATGGAAAGATGAAAAAAATCTTGTTCATGATTGCCTTGATGGCACTCGCTCTTGGCTTATTCGCCCATCCCGCGGACGATATCCGCGCATCCTACAAAGCCTCCACTCAAACCCTTGAAATCTCGTTCGACCACAAGGTGAAAGATTCGAACGTGCATTTCATCAACAGCATCGAAATCCACCTCAATGGAGACAAAATTATCACCCAACATACCCGCGCCCAAATCGATAACACGGGCGGATCGTTCCTATATAAAATTCCCAATCTCCAAAAAAATGACAAACTGGAGATAATCCTAAATTGCAACAAGGGTGGCAAAAAATCCACCACCATGATACTCAAATAGAATCCTGAAACATAATTCGACGCTGGTCTGGGTGGCCGGCGTTTTTGAACTCGCCCAACTCTGCGTAGATCAGTATCTTGGGTGCCGCTTCCGCCTTGCCCCCTTTAGTATCCCTTATGTTTCAAAAGCTAAACATAAGGTGGATAAATGTTTAGGGCTTTTCGACCCGAAAAACAACAGACTCGTTCTTATATAATGGAAGCCACCTCATTGATGGAAGCGGGCTTGGATAAACCTGACAGTGTTTTCAGTTTTTAGAGCCATGAAACTATCCATCGATTGGGATGGCAGAAGGTTTTTGGAACTTCCAGGATTATTATTTGGATTTGGGAATCATTTTTGCATCTTATACATGTATTGGATATGAAATCTATAAAATGAGATAAATAGCAAGGAGACAACATGAAGAAGAGTTTTTTGCTGGCCGTTCTATTGTTGTTGGCGGCTTTTATGGTCGCGGCAACGAGCTCGGTCACTCTGGGGACTCTACCAACCAGCGCGGAATTAATCCGCGACAACAGCGAGGGTCTGACCGTCCGCTATAGCATAGACAAGCTTGATTTTGAGGAAGTTCAAACCAAGGGAGGACTTTTCACCGAGATCAGCGTGGCTCAATATACCACCACAAACAGGGTTGGACAGCCCAAGCTTCCGCTTTTGCGGCAAATCATCAGCGTTCCGGAAGGCGCGCAGGTGAGAGCTGAATTTTCCAGCGCGCTTCAACAGACATATCTTTTGAGCGATTTGGGCTGGGACAAACCCATCATTCCCAAACAGGAATCAATCTCCAAAAGCGAAAACCCGGAACAAGTTCCCTTCGTAATCGATCACGGTTTCTACGGCCGCAACGCCTGGACAGACGAGCCGGCGATTGCAGTCACCGAACTGGGACATATGAGAGGCTATCGCCTTTTCGCACTTGATTTTACACCCATTCGCTACAACCCCGCGGATGGAAGGTTGGAAGTGATTTACAGCGCGGAACTGGAAGTGGATTTTATCAATCCGGACCACATCGGCACGCGTGAACTTCGTGCCAAAACTTTTTCTCCCGCGTTCGAAGCGCCGCTGCGCAGCATTCTTTTGAATCCGGATTCCGACAGGGTGTCTCTGAACCGTTATCCGATGTCATATATAATCATCACCCCGGCGGATTTCGTTGGCGCGCTAGAGCCTTTCATCGAATGGAAAAAACAGGAAGGATACAACGTTATTTTGGCGACCACGAACCAAACCGGAACCACGGCGAGTTCGATAAAAAGCTATCTCCAAGGGATTTGGAACGACGCCACGGCAGACAACCCTGCCCCATCTTATCTTTTGATTGTTGGCGACACCCCACAGATTCCCTCGAATACGGGAAATACCGCCAGCCACGTAACAGATCTGACTTACGTGCGGCTGCAGGGTTCGGACTACATCCCGGATATGTATTTCGGGCGCTTTTCCGCCACCACAGCCGCGGAAGTGACAAACCAAGTGAACAAAACCTTGATGTATGAAAGATATGCCATGCCTGATGACAGCTATCTGCAAGAAGTGGTGATGATTGCGGGCGTGGACAGCTATTGGTCCACCACCCACGCGAACGGGGCAATCAACTACAGCACGGGAAACTATTTCAACACCGCCCACGGAATCGATTCCCACACATATCTTTACCCCGCTTCCGGTTCATCTTCTTCGGCGATTATCCAAAATGTTTCCAACGGCGCTGGATATGTGAATTATACTGCCCACGGCAGCGAAACCACCTGGCATGACCCTAGCTTTACCATCAGCAATATCAACAGCTTACAGAATATAAACAAATATCCCGTGGTGGTTGGAAACTGCTGCCTTACCAGTGCTTTCAACATTGGCACCTGCTTTGCCGAAGCCTGGCTGCGCGCCGTGGACAAGGGTGCCGTGATTTATATCGGCGGAACGAACAGCACCTATTGGGATGAAGACTACTGGTGGGCAGTGGGCTGGAAGCCCCCCATCGTGGGAACCGGCTCTCCTTTCGTTCCAGGACGCACTGGCGCCTACGACGCGATGTTCCACGAACACAACGAACCGTTCGAGGATTGGGGCAGCAACGTGGCATCGATGATGTTCATGGCAAATATGGCTGTGGTTCAAGCCAACAGTACCCGCGCGAACATGTATTGGGAAATCTATTCGATTATGGGAGATCCAAGCCTGATTCCCTGGCTGGGCATCCCGGAAAATAACAGCTTCCAAGCTCCCCAGACCCTGTTTATGGGCTTGGGTAACCTCGATGTGATTGCCGATCCCTACACCTACGTGGCGATCAGCATGGACGGTGAACTGCACGGCGTTGGCCTCACCGACGCCAGCGGGCTTTTGAGCCTGGATTTCACCCCCTTCTCCGAACCCGGCACTGCCAGAATCGTTTTGACCCGCAGCCTCAGAAAGCCGATGATTGTTGATGTTCCCGTGGTTCCAAACGTCGGTCCTTACGTGACTGTGAGCCCCATCGGAGTGGTGGACCCGAACCTCAACGGCATCGCCGAAGCGGGTGAAACCATCAGCATGGATCTAACTTTCAACAACGTTGGCATCCAGGACGCCACAAACCTCAGCGCCACTCTCAGCTCTGAAAACCCCTACGTGAGCGTTCTCGAAGGCAGCATCGACCTTCCCAATATCCCTTCGGAAAGCCAGGTGGTTATGGATGGTGTTTTCAGCGTTTTGTTCCACCTGAATATTCCCGACCAGGAAAAAGTGTTTTTCGACATCTGTGTGAGCGACGGAACCAACGAATGGGTCAGCACCCGCAGCCTCACTGTGAACGCTCCGGAGCTGGCTTTTGGCAATATGACCATGATCGACAGCAACGGCGACGGATTCCTGCAGCCGGGAGAAGACGTTTCCATCACTTTGAACCTCACAAACAATGGACACATGGCGGCGGAAAGTGGAGAATTGACCATTCTGGCTCATCATCCCGGAATCATTTTGAGCACAGATGGATTCATCCTGCCCTCGCTGGGTGTGGGAGTCACCATACCCGTCACATTTACAGTTTCGCTGGGTGCCTACCTTGCCGATGGAGACATGATCCCAGTGGGTCTGTCCCTGGCGGCCGGGGCTCAAAACCTGAACTATTGCGTGGTTTTGCCCATCGGAATGATGGGAGACGGTTTTGAAACCGGAGATTTCAGCGCCCACACTTGGCAGAACGATCCTTCTGTCCCCTGGACGATTGAAACTTCACCCTCGAACGTACACTCAGGGATTTTCAGCGCGAAAAGCGGCGCCATCGCCCACAACACAAACACCGACCTCAGCATCACGATGAACGTGGGCGCGGCAGGCAACATCAGCTTCTGGCGCAAGGTTTCCTCCGAAAACAACTACGACTGGCTGCGATTCAGCATCGATGATGTCGAACAGGGCTCCTGGAGCGGAACCAAAGACTGGGATCAGGTCAGCTACCCAGTGACACCTGGAAACCACACCTTTAAATGGAGCTACACGAAAGATTATTCCGTGAGCACCGGCGGCGACTGTGCCTGGATTGATGACATCGTCTTCCCGCTTTCCGGCAGTGGCGACATCGCCATGATTTTTGTGCCGCAAGAAGGGATTGCTTTCACAAACGTAACCCCAAACGCCGAGCTGAGCGCGGATTTCGTTGTGAACAACCTGGGAACCGTCCCCTTGAGTGGACACATTTCCTATCCCTCCGAAATGGAATTAATCCTCAACGGCAGTGCTGTCGCAAACGACGCTGCTTACAACGTTCAAGTTGGCGAAGGAAATACCTATACTCTGAGATATACAGTTCCGAATCCGGCTCATAACCTGACCGGGGAAATCGTGATTACTTCAAACGATACGGCAAACCCCGCTGTGGTGATTCCCGTTCGAGTGGAGATCGACACGGCAACACAGGATGATGGAAACATCCCCCTGGCAACGGCGCTGGAAGGCAACTATCCCAACCCGTTTAACCCGGAAACTTCGATCGCCTTCGCTCTGAAAGAGGGTGGGAACGTGCGTCTTGCCATCTACAACGTGAAGGGTCAATTGATCCGCACCTTGGTGGATGCCAAGCTTCCCGCCGGAAGACATCAGGCTGTTTGGAACGGAAAAGATGAGGCTGGACGAGGCGTTTCCAGCGGCATCTATCTCTATCGCATGGAAAGTGCGGACTATAACAAAACCATGAAAATGATGTTGATGAAATAATTACGAATTGGAGCGGGCGGCGCCTGTTTGGTGCCTCCCGCGTCCATTTTAAAATATGCTTCAAAAAACCTTAACTTTTTTTTCTGAAAGAATATTAAACCACTGCGGGCCAACCTGTTGGAAAAAGCCCGACAGAATGGAGGAACCATAATGAAACGCATGTTTCTGCTCATAAGCTTATTTTTGGCGTTGGTCTTGACGCTGAGCGCAACACAAATCACACTGGGAAGCCAGCCCAATGAGATCAAACTGGTTGAAAGCCTGCCTCAAAGGATGGTTTTTGAACTCAGTTTGGGACATTTTGAGGCTCAACCGGTTCAAATCGGCAACGAAACCTGGCACGAACTCAGCCTCAAAAAAGAAGGTATCACACTGGAAGAGGGAAACCCGCAGCTTCCGATTTTGGCACGCAGCGTGATTATTCCAAATTCAGCCCGCATGGAACTGAGCATTTTGGAAAGCGAATATCAGGAAATCAGCCTGGCAGTGGCGCCATCCAAGGGCAACCTGACCCGTGACATCGATCCGGCCAGCGTTCCCCACAGGTTTGGAGCCAGTTATCAGGGATCGCAGCCTTGGCCCACCCAGACGGCGCTTGTTTCCGAACCCTTCATTTTGAGGGATTATCGTGGCATCACCGTCCATTTTAAGCCCTTCATGTATTTCCCCGAAAGCCAGACGCTCAGGGTTTATACTCGCATGAAAGTGGCGCTGGAAGCCAATGGGACTGATTTCACAAATTCACTTCCCGTTCAAAGAAATGCCTACGCGGCAGAATTTGAAAGCATTTACGCCAATATGTTCCTGAATTTCAGGGAAGCGAAATATCCTTCCCTGGGTGAAGAGGGACGCATTTTGGCGATTAAACACTCCATGTTCGACACCGTGATGGACCCCTGGGTGCAATGGAAGCGCGAAAATGGCTATCGGGTTGATATTGTGGACGTTAGCGTGGCAGGACCCACGGCTAACCAGATTAAAACCTACATCCAAAACCAGTATGACCTGAACGACGGACTGATGTTTGTCCAAATCTTTGGAGACGCGCCGCAGGTTCCTTCCCTCAGTTCCGGCGGTGGCGGCAGCGACCCTTCCTACGCGCTTTTGGCAGGTTCAGACAACTATCCAGACATCTACGTGGGTCGTTTTTCAGCAGAAACCGAAGCGCAAATGGAGACTCAGGTTTTGCGCACCGTCCACTATGAACGTGACATTGAAGCCGGCGAAGACTGGGTTCAGAAAGGAATGGGAATTGCCTCAAACGAAGGAGGCGGCGGCCAGGGTGACAATGGCGAAAGCGACCAGCAGCACATGGAACTCATCCGCACCAACCTTTTGAACTACGGCTATTTAAGCGTTGATCAGGTCTATCAGGCTCAGGGCGCCACCGCGGCAATGGTGAGCGCGAATGTGAATGACGGACGCGGTTTCACGAACTATGTGGGCCATGGATCAGACACATCCTGGGGCACGACAGGCTTTAGCAACACCCATGTCAACGCGCTCACAAACGATTATAAACTCCCCTTCATCAACAGCGTTGCCTGTGTGAATGGAAACTTTGTGAGTCGCACCTGTTTCGCGGAAGCCTGGCTGAGAGCGCAAAACAGCACAACCGGCGCTCCCACCGGAGCGATCGGAATGTATGCCAGCAGCGTGAACCAGAGCTGGGCTCCACCGATGAGAGCACAGGACGAAACAGTTGATCTCCTCTGCGCGGAATCGAAACAAACCTTGGGCGGGCTTTTCTACAACGGATCTTCCCGCATGATTGAAGTTTACGGCACCAACGGTGCTTCCGAATATAAAAACTGGCATATCTTTGGCGACGCCTCTCTGATGGTGCGCAGCAAAGATGCCGAGCCGATGGCAGTGGATTACAGCCCCATCCTGCTGATGGGCATGAGCACCTTCATGGTGGAAACCGTGCCCGGCGCCAGGGTCACCCTGTTTGGAAACGACACTCTTTACGGAACTGGCATCGCGGATCCTTCTGGCGTTCTGGTTTTGAACCTGGTGGAACTTCCCCAGGAACCGATGGATTTGACCCTTACCATCACAGCCTTCAACAAAGAAACGCACCGGGCCACAATTCAGGTTCTGCCTGCCGAGGGCCCCTACCTGATTGTGACCGGCATGGACATTACCGACGATAACAACAATATCCCAGAATATGGCGAAATCATCACGCTTCAGGTGAATTTGGAAAATGTGGGCTCCGACCCCGCAACCCAGGTTCAGGTGATGGTGCAAACCGAAGACCCCTATCTGACTGTTTTGGGAACCAGCGAGGCTTTGGGCGACATCGCGCCCGGAGGCACAGGACAGACTTCAACTGGCATCGACATCCAAGTGGCAAACAACGTTCCCGACCAACACGTGGCAGAGATTAAAATCATTGCCATGGCTGGAAGCGAAACCTATGAACACGTCCGCAGAGTAACTTTGAACGCGCCTGCCTTCACCTGGGCAAGCATCATCGTGGAAGACTTTTTGGGCAACAACAACGGCATGCTCGACCCCGGTGAAAGCGTGACGCTGAAATTCCCCTTCCTGAACTCTGGCCACGCCCAGGCAAATGATATTACCACAGCCTTGGTGATTAACGGTGCCCGCAACGTTTCGGAACCCATCGTCACAGACTTTATGGCGGTTCCCCCCGGCGGAAGTGGAGAAATTGAATATTTTGTCACCTTCAGTTCGCAGATTCCAACCGGCTCGGTGATAGAGATGAACACGATGCTCTTCAGCGGTGAATACAGCGCCCACAATTCCTACAGCCAGAGCGTGGGGCTTTTGATGGAAGGCTTTGAAACAAACTTCTCCGCCTTCGATTGGAGCTTCAGCGGCGGAAATTGGACCATCGAGCCAGAAAGCTACGACGGCAGCAACGCCGCGCGCAGCGCCGCCATCAGCCACGGTCAAAGCACTTCCATGAGCGTAACCTTGGACAGCCCGCAAGCTGGAGAAATTTCTTTTTGGAAAAAAGTTTCCAGCGAACAGAACTACGACTTTTTGAAGTTCTACATCAACGGTCAGCTTAAAAACCAGTGGTCGGGAACCTCAGACGATTGGAACCAGCAGATTTACACCGTCCCCGCCGGCACCCACACCTATAAATGGGAATATGTGAAAGATGGCAGCGCCTCCTCTGGAAGCGATTGCGCCTGGATTGACGAAGTTGTGTTCCCCTCTTATGCAGAATTTGTCGGAGCGCCGGAAATCTCACTCGAGGCCGAAAGCCTGGATTTTGGCGACGTGTTTATCGGTGAAGAAGCCGTTTTACCCTTCACCATCACAAACTCTGGTGACGCCGTGCTCATCGGAACGGTTTCGGTGGCTCCGCCCTTCAAGGTTTCACAGGGCAACAGCATCCCCGGAAACTTCATCTACATCGTGGTCCAGCCCGAAAGCTATCTTACTGTGAACATCAGCTTCAAGCCAATGGACCAAAATCAACACAATGCCACGATGGCGGTCAGCACAGACGATCCCGAAAATCCTGAACTGAGCGTTGAACTGAGCGGAAAAGGACAGCCCGTGGCAAACGACGACGAAATTGCTCCGGCGGTGACCGAACTGAAAGGAAACTATCCCAACCCCTTCAACCCCAGCACCACCATCGCCTTCAGCCTCAAGGAAGGCGGCGCGGTTGAAATTGGTGTGTATAACCTGAAAGGCCAGTTGGTCCGCAACTTGGTGAGTGAACACAAAGCCGCCGGAAACCATATCGCGGTGTTCGACGGACTGGACAATCATGGCAAAAACCTGGGCAGCGGCGTATATATCTACCGCATGAAAGCGGGGGATTACTCCAAAACCCAAAAGATGATTATGCTCAAATAATCGGCAATCCCGCCGAAACATATCCGCTCCCGGGCTCCGAAACCCGGGAGCTTTTTTATCCTCCTCAAATTCCACCCTGCTCCGCCCTTGACCCCAACAGGCATCTTTCTGCAGTCCTTCCCCTGTCCCTCCCCAAAAAAACTTGGGAGGCATAGTGGAGGACAAGCGGTTGTATTAAGGTTGGCCTCAAGGACGAAGCAGCTTAACCCACTCAAAATGGTGTGTATACGGGTCTTTATGAGTAGCCAAAAAACATAATTTTCATTATTTTCAGCCGTATTGTGGACATCTTTCCACATCTCATGCATCCCCTTGTATATCATGATATTATGCCCAGTTTCTGTCTCGCAATGGTCAAGGGCTATTTTTACAGCTCATAACGCTGTATCTCAGTCACAGTCAGGCTGACACGAATTTAACCAAAAACAACTGTTTCAATTCAAAAATATATTAAATTTGCAGATAACTAATAAATTGAAAATATTTAGCTTGACGGATATGGAGCTGATTCTAATATTTGTTCGAGTGTTAGATTGAGAATTAAAAAGTCTTTTTATACAGGAGAAATTATGAGAGATTTGATGAGGCACTTCAGCTTGGCGGCTTGTTTGCTGCTGCTGGTTTCAGCAGCTTTGGCAGGCGTGAATGACTATTCTTTCAGCCAATATGGCGGAACTTACACAGCAATCACCGGCGGAACCCCAATAATCGCTTCCGGACAGGATGACGCTGTATCTGGGCT
>JAAYKA010000017.1 GCA_012522635.1 Candidatus Cloacimonadota bacterium | reverse complement strand
TGATTGCCCTTAGTTTGCCAACAAAATGCAATAATTTGCCCTTAGTTTGACCCTATAAACGCCGAAAACAGCCCTTAGTTTGACTCTGGTAACGCCGAAAATTGCCTTGACATATTATCAACTCTCTGTTTTATGTCCACATCAGGTAATCAGATAGGAGTTCCAGATGATTAAAAGAACGATTGAGGGTGATTTGGAGCGCTGGAAGGGTGAAAGAAAGCACAAACCTTTGGTGCTCAGAGGTGCCAGGCAAGTGGGAAAGACCACCGTCGTGAAGGAATTTGCCAGGTCTTTTCCAATTTTCTTGTATGTGAATCTTGACTTGGAGGCAGATAGACAGCTTTTTGCCCGTGAGCTCAAGGTACGTGAGCTCTTTCAATTAATCTGTTTACGTTTTTCACAGCCCATAAAACCCGATGAGACCCTGCTTTTTATCGATGAAATTCAGTTCAGTTCGACGGCAATCAAGATGTTGCGCTATTTTTACGAGGACATGCCAGAGCTATGCGTGATAGCCGCAGGATCATTGCTGGAAGCGGTGGTGGGCGATAAACACCAAAGTTTTCCGGTGGGCAGAATTGAGAATCTTTGGGTGCAGCCGCTCAGCTTTGAAGAATATTTGGGAGCTCTGGGCAGGGATGATCTTTTCCAAGCTTACCACCAAGTTCCTGCCTCAACGCCTTTCATCGAAGAGCTCAGACATCAGTTCAAAATCTATTCCCTGCTGGGGGGAATGCCTGAAGCGGTTGCCAGATATCTTGAACACAAGGATATGATGATTGTCAACCGCGTCTATGAATCCCTTGTGAACGCCTATCTTGAAGATGTGGATAAATATGCGGACGATGTTTCAACGGCAAGAGCTTTGGTTCATATCCTCAAAACTGCACCCGCTGAAGCGGGAAAACGCATCACTTTGGAGGGCTTTGGTGCATCGGATTATAAAGCGCTCACCATCCGCCAAGCTTTCGATAAACTGCAGAAAGTGCAGCTCCTAAAGCTCAGCTATCCCGTTACTTCTGCAACATTACCCATGGTTCCCCAATATCGGCGCAAGCCTAGGCTGCAGCTACTTGATACGGGATTACTTAATTATCAGCTTGGCATCCAGGAGGAATATTTCCTTTCAGATTCCTTGGAATCCATCCATAAAGGCTTGATTATCCAACACATTGTAGGACAGGAATTGCAATGCCTTTGGGCTTCGTCACCTCCAAAGCTCAGCTTTTGGGTGAGAGAAAAACACCAATCCTCGGCAGAGGTGGATTTCGTGATCCCGCACCGCGGGAAACTGCTCCCCATCGAAGTAAAATCAGGAAGCACTGGTTCTCTGCGCTCACTCATGCAATTTATGCTGATTTCAGAACACGACATGGCGATCCGCATCCATGAAGGCAGCCTGAGCCTTGACGAGCTCCGGCTTCCGGACGGACGGACAATTAGGCTCTTGAACCTACCCTTGTGTCTCAGCGCAAAGGTTCGTCAGTACGCAGATCATTATTTTGCTCTGAAAAAGGCTTGAAAAATATTCTATGAGAGTATAACCCGATACTGAAGAAGGCTAAGTAGGACTGAACGCATAAACAGTCGCCAAGTGAAATATATGCTATCACCAAAAATGCAAATCTCTTCTCCCTTCAGGTTGAAACCTCGTCCCGACCCGTCATTCTGAGCGTTAGCGAAGAATCCAGGCCTTGGTGTTAAAAAATGTCCCTCCGACCACCAAGACTCCGTAAACATACACCCAAACCCGCACCAGCCCGTCATTCTGAGCGTCAGCGAAGAATCCAGTCCGTGGATTTTTAAAAATGTTCATCAGAACACCCAGACTACGCAAACACACACAAACCTGTACCCATGCGTCATCCTGAACGAAGTGAAGGATCCAGGCCTTAGTGTAAAAAGTGTTCTTACGACCACCATACTCCGCCAACCAGCACCCAAACCCAAGCCCCCCAGTTCATCAATTCCATCAATTCACAGCCTCTTTTTGAGCAGAAAAGAGCCCTATTTACGAGGTAAATCATTGACATTCAGTGACTTGACTTTTTATCTGCCTTCATGAGTTCCATCAATTCATCAAATCCCTTTTCACCGCCCCGTATTCAGGCTTTTCTCACTTCAAAATTTCATCACCCTCCCGCTTGCCGCCTTATGTCTCCCTTATGTTTCAAAGGATAAACATAAGTTTGACATAGGTTTAGCGTTTCGGACGACGTTTTTGGGCAGACTCGTTCTCAGGATATAGTGTTTGACAAATCAGCCGCCACCGTTAAGTTTGCCCAAAAGGAGCTTCAGGAACCGCAAATGGAGAAACACATCGGGGAATATCTTGCCTGGCTGATGCCGGAATTGGCGCGCCAGGGCATTGAAATCCAAGACCAAAACGAAATCGACTATGGCTGGCAAATGCGTTTGAACGACGGAGAACACAGCGCAGTTTTGAACCTGTATTATTCCGCAAAAAAGGGTGTCAGCAAGGTTTTGGCAGGCAAGGAAAACCCTCTTAAGGCGCAGTTGCATCAGCTTTTGCAGCAAAATTCCGAGAGCGGCGCCGCCAGTTTTCACACCTGGGAACGCTGGATTGGCAGCGATGAAGCCGGCAAGGGAGACTATTTCGGTCCCCTGGTGGTGGCTGCCTTTGCCATGGATCGCGAAATGGAAGCGGATTTGTGCTCGCTGGGCGTGATGGATTCCAAGCGTTTGGCGGATTACAGCATCAAAAATATCGCCCACAGCCTCTATGAACGCTATCCCAAAAATATCTCCTGCGTGGTAATCAAACCCTTGCGCTACAACGAGATAATCGCCGACATGCAGACCCGGGGCGAAAACCTGAACGACCTTTTGGCATGGCAGCATGGCAAAGCCATCATGGAGCTTTTGGAGCGGGTTCCCAATGTCCGCGGCATTTTGGTTGACCGCTTCAGCCATGGCAAAAAAGTTTGGAAGCTCCTCAGCGGCAAAGAGATTGGCATCCCGGTTGAAGAGCGCGTTAAAGCCGAGTCCGATTTTGCGGTGGCGGCGGCTTCCATCATCGCGCGCTATCAGTTCCTGCAAGCCAAAGCCTCGATGAACCAGCGTTATGGGATTAAATTCCCCCTGGGCAGCGGAAAAAATGTGCTTGAACCAGCCCGCGCTTTTGCCGATAAATTTGGCTGGGAACGCCTGGCCGAGGTTGCCAAACTGCATTTTGTGACCAGCCGTGAGGTTCGAGCCCGTGATATTTTCGAGCCTCCCGCCCATAAATGACTTGACAAAAAGGCTCAGGCGTCAAAACTTGCGCTTATAAACCAAACTAGCAAGGCAAACATCCAAATTATCTTTGGATTGCAGGCATAAAAATTTACCACCTCAGAACCCTCACCGGGATTTTGGAGCATATCAATATGATCAAAGCAATGGGACGTCTGAATTTGGACGACTATAAGTTAATGGACGCGCATGTTGAAAAGATTTTCAAAAATCTGGACAAAGGCAATAATGGCATTGCGGAGCGTCTGATTCATGAAATGGCAAACACGCCGAATTATTTTGTGCGCGAAGAACTGGGCAAACGTCTGGCGAGCTATGAAGGAAAAGGAAAGCTGGAACGCATCTGCGGAGACATGCTGACCCACAACCTCTATGGCATCCGCGCCACCGCGCTTTTCTATTTTTACCATCGGCATCAGGAAGACCCGGAAGTGATTGCCGAAACCCTGGATCGCACCTGCGAATCAGTGCCTTGGGAAAGCGAGACAATCTGCTTTGAAATGTGGAAAAAAGCGCCACAGGTGATGAAAAAATACATGCCCGCCTGGTCGGAATCCCCCAACCCCAAAAAACGTGAAATGTCCCTGCATGGCATGGAAAACATCGCCGCCCGCAGTCCGCAATACGCGCTGGCTTTCGTGGCTCGCCTGCTGGACGACCCGGATGAGGAAGTGCAGAAAAAGATCAGCCACATTCTGGTGCAATTGGGGCGCGTGAGGCCGCAACAAACCTACGCCAATATGCGCCGCTGGTTTTTGGAGGGTGATGAAAACCGCGCCAAAACCCTCTGGGCGACCCTGAAAAAGCTCACCAGCCTGTTCTCCCAAAAGAATATGCGCGACAAAGCCAAGGAATTCACCAGCATCAGCAACCGCGTTGCCCAAAGTTGGAAATCCGATCCCGACCCAGCCGTGGCGCAACTGGGTCACAAACTTTCCAAACTGCTCAAGGACCTATGATTCATGTGATTCTGGTGGAGCCAATCTATGAGGGCAATGTTGGCGCTGTCGCCAGAATCATGCACAATTTTGGCTTCAGCAGCCTGCGCATCGTGGGCGTTGTGCCCAGCAAGAACGATTTTTATCTGGCGATGCACTCCGAACATCTTTTGGAGGAAGCGCAGGTTTTTCCGACTCTGAAGGAAGCGCTTTCCGATATTGACCGCGCTGTCGCCTTTTCCCGCCGTTTGGGAAAATTGAAGCCTGCCGATCTCGCTCCCCCCGAACTGGCAATCTATTGTAAAAAGATACCCCACTTGGAAATAGGTTTGGTTTTTGGTCGCGAAACCTTTGGCCTCACGGACGAGGAAGCCGCGCTTTGTCCCCTGCGCTGCCATATCCCCGCAAACCCGGATTTTCCTTCCATAAACCTGGCTCAGGCTGTGACCGTGGCGCTTTGGGAACTCACCCGCAAAGCGGATTCCCAAACGCGTCTGCCGGCTGTACCGGGAATTGAGCTTGACAAAATGAAGGCATACATGCTTGATGTAATGGAGTCCGCTGGTTTTTTCCGCAGCCATGAAACCACGAATTGGGAAAGCTTTTTTGCCAAGATGCTGGCTCAGCTAAACCCAAATCAAACCATGCTTTGGCGCTTTCGTCAGCTTTTCAACCGCTGGCACGTGCTGACCACCGGAAAAGGCATGGGCTACCAGCACACCGACCCGCCTGATGAAGGAGAAACCCAGTAAGGCATTTGAATAACAACGCTCCTCCGGGACGCGTTTCCAGATATTTTGGAATGAGGTAAAACATGACGTTACTGACGGCAAGAACAGAACTTACACCCCGTCAGCAAGAGATTTTCAGCTTTTGCGAAAGCCATTTCTTTGCTCACGAAAACCCCGCTTATGTGGCAAAAAAAGCCCGTTTTTTCACCGAAGGATACGACGCTTTTGGCTTGGACGAAAACCAACTGCGGGAGCTGCGCGACGAACTTTTCCGCCGCTTTGAGCCCAGCATCCCCGAAATGGCGGAATTGGCATACCACTTTTTGGCAACCGGGAAATATGAATTTGGCAGTCTGGGGCTGATGATGCTGAAGAAAAACAGGCCACGCCTGGAACGCGTCGTTTTCGACCAACTGAAACGCTGCCTGGATGAAGCGGTGATAAACTGGACCCATGCCGACCTCATCGGCACCAAGCTCACACCCGTCCTTCTGGAGCTGGAACTGGTTACCCTGAAAGACTTTGAGCCCTGGCGTTTCTCGGAAAGCAAATGGACCCGGCGGACGGCGGCAGTCACCCTGCTCTATCTGCGCAACCGCCTCGAAGTTGAAGAGCTGCTGGAGTTTGTCACCCCGCTCCTGCAGGATAACACACGCCCCGTGCATCAAGGTGTGGGCTGGTTTTTACGCGAACTTTGGAAAATCCACCCCCGTGAGGTTGAGGATTTCCTTTTCACCCACAAGGATTCCGCCGCGCCCATCATCATCCAGTATGCCACCGAAAAGATGAATAAAGACAAGAAAAAACGCTTCCGCCGCGCCATCAATAAACCTGCCAAAACACCCAACCCACGCCACAAAAAAGAAAAACCAACCAAGAAAGAAAACGATGAATAAACTTATCCCCGTCCTTCTTCTGCTTGCCCTGCCGCTCTTTGTTTCGGCTGCGCAACTGTCTCTTTCCCTTGAACTTAACCCCCCTCTGAATGGAGAGTTTCAGCCCGGTTGGGGCACGCTTTCCAGCCCTGGTTCTCCGCGCCTGCCGCTCAAAACCATCAACGTGGTTCTGCCCCCCGGCGCAGAGGATGTTTCCCACCGCGCCAGCTTTTCCGGATTGCGCAGCGTTCACGCGCCAGCGCCGGAGCTTAACCCTCCCTTTTTCAACAGCGAAGGTCTGCTCACCGGAACTCCAAACCGGCAAAATTCCCCGCAGGTGATTTATTATGGGTTAAAACGCTGGGGCGACGTGAATTATGCCAGCTTCGGTGTGCTTCCTGTGGCGCATCAGGGTGAAACTTGGGAAGCTTGGGAAAACCTGCATCTGGAATTGAACTGGAACCAGGCTGAAGGCAAGGTGAATTCACGCATTCCTCCCGTGTGGAAACACCTCTCTGGCAAGGATTTCCAGCCCCGAGACTTTTTTGTGAATCCCCAGGATATTGATGCCCATTACCAGCTCTCACCCACGCGTAATTTTGACTATCTGATCATCTCCACTCCTGCATTGTATCAGGCTTTGGCGCCTCTGGAAAGTTTCAGACAAAGCCAGGGTTTCATCACCGCCTTTCAAAATATCAACACCATTCTGGCTGGCAGCCCCGGCGCCAGCGATGGTGAAAAACTCCGTAACCACCTGATTTCACAATATAATGACAGCCCTTTTTCCCACCTGCTTTTGGTGGGTGATTACGACACCGTGCCCGTGCTTTATCTCTGCCCGGAACCAAATGCCACAAATAACGTCGCCTCAGATTTCTTTTATGGCGACCTGAGCAGCATCATCGACACTGATGGAGACGGACGTTTGGGCGAATATTCCGCCGCCTATGGTTTTGAGGATTATCTCTGCGATTTCACCCCGGAAGTGTTGGTGGGACGCATTTCCACAAATAACGCCGGGGAAGTTTCCCAAATCGCGACACGCATCGTGGATTATGAACAAAGCAGCGCGCCCTGGAAAAAAAGAGCCCTGCTGCCCGCGGCATATTTGAACTATGGTGGAGAACCGGACCCATCTTACCTGCAAACCGATGGCGCCACCTTTATGGAATACGTAAAAGCAACTGCACTAAGCGATTGGGACTGCGACACGATGTATGAGCAAACCGGATTTTTGCCCTCCTATCCTTCCACCCTGGCGCTGGATTATGACCTCCTCAAGAATCAACTGGACACCCAAAGTTACGGCATTCTGAATTGGAGCGCGCACGGTTCTTCGGATTCTTCTTCCCGCAAAGTTTGGATTTCCGACGACAATGGCAACAATCTTCCCGACGCCTGGGAAATGCAGTGGCGTTCAATGGTTGACCTCCAAAGCTTCAACAATTTGACAAACCCGGATGGCAGCATTCTTTTCGCCGCGTCCTGCTATAACGGTAGAATCGACGGCTCCCAGCCCTGCCTGGCGGAACATGCCATGCTGAAAAAAACCGTTGCCTCCATAGGCGCGACTCGCACCGGCTGGTATAAAATGGGTTGGAGCAATCCGGGCTGGGGCGGCTTGAGTTCCTACAACTACCATTGGCTGGAAAACTTCGCCCGCAACGAGCTTTCCCTGGGTGCGGCACACGCCCTGACCGGTTTCATCCACAGCCAATATTACCTTTTTGGCGATCCGCTGGACGATGGCGGCATCATCTGGCCGGAGCTGCAAAACGTTTATACCTATTTACTTTACGGTGATCCAGCCATTGGTCATATCGGTGCGGAAACTCCCCTTGGGCAAATCCTGATTTATGAACCCAATCCATCCAACAGCCTGGAACTGGTGGATTGCCTCATCAACAGTAGATTCAACGTGATCCACACCGATAAACTCATTCCGGATTACGATTATATCAACCAATTCGACGCGGTTTTCTGTCTCTTTGGCAATGGCGCCGAAACCCATGTTCCCGCGCCGGGTTCCCTGGATTACAATCTGTTGACATCCTATCTGGATGGAGGCGGTAACTTATATCTGGAAGGTGAGTTACCTTGGGAAAGTGCCAATCCCTTCTGGCAGAAATTCGGCACCTCCGCTCCGGCAGGGCAAGCCATCACATTCAGTGAAGTGCAAACCCTGCAGGCGGGACAGGTTTATAACTGGGGTTACAGTGACCCCGATAACCCTCAAGTTCATGTCTTGCAACCGGATGGAGATAGCGCGCAAACGCTTTTCACCAGCGAGAACCCCGCTCAGCCTCTGGGGATTTTGAATC
>JAAYKA010000016.1 GCA_012522635.1 Candidatus Cloacimonadota bacterium | reverse complement strand
GGATGATGAAACCAGATTCAAACCTGCCCACCAAGCCGCCTGTCTCCACATCGCCTGTCACGCTTCCAATGCTGAAACAGTCTTGCACAGTATTGTCAAGATTAACCCCCACCAAGCCGCCAACAACTGAACTCCCCGTAACGTCCCCGCTGCTGTAGCAATTTTTGATGGGTCCACTGTTTACCCCAATCAGGCCACCCAATTGGCTGATGCCCGTAACGTCCCCGGTGCTGTAGCAGTTCATAAACACATTTTCACTACTGCCCACCAGACCGCCAACCCGTTCTTCACCCTCAACGTTTCCTGTGCTGTAGGAATGCCAGATGGTTCCTTCATTTGAACCCACCAATCCTCCAACATCGGTGTTGCCCGAAACGTTCCCGTCGCTGTAGCAAAATGTGATTGAATACTTGTTGACGCCAATCAAGCCGCCAACTCGTTGAGCTCCGGAAACATTGGCGGTACTATGGCTATCATAAATAATCCCACCGGATCCCACCAATCCACCGATAGCCACATTACCGTTTACTTCTCCTGAGCTGTGGCAATTGCTTATGGTGCAAGAATAGGCTAGACCCAGCAATCCACCGATAGTCACATTACCGTTTACTTCTCCTGAGCTGTGGCAATTGCTTATGGTGCCCCAGTAGTCGACACCGACCAATCCGCCTGCCAATGTTTGACCTGAGACATTTGCTGCGCTATGACAGTTGCTGATTGAGCCGCCGGACCCTGCCAAACCACCGGTAGATGATGTACCGGTTACGTTTCCCGTAACAAAGCAATTATAGAGGGTGCCCCAATTGGCTGAACCTGCCAATCCACCGACGAAGTGATGACTGGTCACATCAACGTCTGCAAGCCCCAGGTTTTGAATGGTTCCTTCCAGTCTACCAAAGAGACCTTGAGAGCTGCCAATGGGTCTATTTATATAGAGTCCCGAAATCACGTGTCCATTTCCATTGTAGTTGCCATGAAAATTCTTTAGATAGTTAACTCCTCCAATTGGCTCCCAGCCTTCGCCCTCGTTCCATGGGGGGACGCCCAAATCAATATTTGCCGTTTGGATAAAGTATTTGTCTTCATGCGCAACTCCCAAATAATACCGCACGTTGTTCAAATGTTCGGCCGTGGCGACCTGCCAGGGGTCGTCCTGGGTGCCGGAACCTCCGGCGAACTGGGCAAAAACCGATGTCGAAAGCATCGATAAAAACATCAATGCCAGCCAAAAAAAGCTTTTCCTTTTCATGTCTTTCTCCTTATAAAATCCTATTTCACCACCACCATCCTGGACGTGGCGATTCTGTGTTTATCCCTTTCCAAACTCAAGAGATAAACCCCATTTGAAAGCCGCTTCCAAGCCTCAAGGGGAAGCTCGAAGCTCTGTTCTTTTTCAAAACCCAAAATCTCCGCGGAATACACTTTCTGTCCACGAACGTTATAGATTGCATAGCTGAGCTTTCCAGGGCTTTCGCTTTTGATGGAAACCCTCGGCGCTTTGAAAGCCGGCTGTGGAAATGCGCTGATCATGTTTTCCGGGATGGACGGAACGGGGTCGTCAATTCCGGAATCAGTGTGAAAGGCTCGAAGGTAGGGGTAGCCGCCGTTTATGCTGTGTTCTGCATCCGGCGCCCAGATTTCCCAGTCCCAAGCCACGTAGCTGTCATCGCTGTGGGGAAAGACCATCTGCGCCGTCAGGCGCCCTTGTCCGCCATCGCTGCTGGATTGAGCCGAAGCTTCCATATCCCAATAGCTGCTTAGAATCTGCGTGTTGTTGGGCTGATTTTTTCCCACCAAACCGCCCGTAGTTGGGATTTCACCAAAAACGCCCCCATAGCTGTATGATGTGAGGATGAAGGCCTCATTTTTTCCCGCCAAGCCGCCGGTGTTGTCATTGCCATCAACGTTGGCGGCGCTATAGCAGTCTCGGATAAACCCCGAGGTTCTGCCCGCCAAGCCGCCGGTATTTTCTTCGCCCCACACCTCTCCCTGGCTATAGCATTCTTTGGTTAACCCTTGATTCCATCCCACAAACCCACCCGTATCTTGCATGCCATAAACGCTTCCTGTGCTAAAGCAGTTTGAGATGCTTACGAGGTTCTCTCCCACAAATCCGCCGGTTTTAATTTGGCCGTTTACAGCTCCCGTACTGTGGCAAAAGTCCATCGGAAAAGCGGAACTGCCCGCAAATCCGCCCGTACTCGTGACGCCATAAACCTCTGCGGAACTATGACAGAGGGTGGCGTAGATCTGAAATTCTTCGTCAATAATCTTGTAATCAAATTCTCCTGCAAAGCCGCCGGTCTTATATTCTCCGGTCACCTCACCGCTGCTGTGGCAGTGGGAAATATCGGCATCGTTTAACACAGTTCCGATCAAACCTCCCGTGTTCTCCATTCCCCAAACCGTTGAAGAGCT
This sequence comes from Candidatus Cloacimonadota bacterium, assembly GCA_012522635.1. Classification (NCBI taxonomy): domain Bacteria; kingdom Pseudomonadati; phylum Candidatus Cloacimonadota; species Candidatus Cloacimonadota bacterium. The sequence goes on along the minus strand of JAAYKA010000016.1, from coordinate 63,719 downwards.
GTAGCAGTTCAGGAGTTTGCCGCCTTCAATTCCCCCAAGCAGACCGCCCGTGTGTAACTGCCCCATAACCGTTGCGGAACTGTGGCAGTCGATGATTTGGGAATAGTTAGCCAAGCCCACCAAGCCGCCGACAGTACTATAGCCTTCAACGTATCCTGAACTGTGACAGCCGCTGATGACACCGGCCCCGTCGGCTTCTCCCACCAAAGCGCCGACATTTGTTCCGCCTGTCACGTTTACGTCCTCCAGTTCCAAATCCCGGACGCTTCCGCGCATGACGCCAAAAAGAGCCTGAAAATTCTCATCCGGCCTGTCGATATAGAGTCCGCTGATTTTATGCCCGGCTCCATCGTAATTGCCTTGAAAGTGAGTTTGCCAATCCTCTTGTCCAATCGGCTCCCAGCCTTCGCCCTCGCTGTAGGGAGGAACCCCCAAATCGATATCCGCCGTTTGGATGAAAAACTTATCGTGATGCACCGATCCAAGGTAGTTGCGCAGATTGTTCAAATGATCTGCCGTGGCAATCTGCCAGGGGTCGTTCTCGGTGCCGGAACCTCCGGCGAACTGGGCAAAAACCGATGTCGAAAGCATCGATAAAACTATCAATGCCAGCCAAAAGAAGCTTTTCCTTTTCATGTCTTTCTCCTGATTTTCCAAAACTTTATTGTGGTTATCACTTGCTTAAAACGTTATGGATTCTCCCGTACAGGTGTTTTCAGGTGGGGACACTCTATGTGAATATTTGTTTGCAATTTTCATTCCTATAAAGGCTAATTTATAAATACATCATCACTTGTTCCCCGACAAGGATGTTTCCTTTCCACCATATTTTTAAAATCAAATTCCATGACAAGCATAAAGATTCAACAAAAACGAAATGACGCTTCGGGGCTGGGTTGTGGTGGGCGGAGTTGGGTGGTCGGAAGAACATTGTGCCAGATGAATCTGGCACCAACGACCGGATGAATCCGGTGTTCCTCCAAGCTCAGGGGCTGGGTTGTGGTGGGTGGAGGTGGGTGGTGGGAAGAACATTGTGCCAGATGAATCTGGCACCTACGACCGGTTGAAACCGGTGTTCCGACCTGTCCTAAGTTGGCGTTCGGAATGACGGTTCGGGGTTTGAAAAGTGAAATGACAGCTTCTCAGCCAAAAATGAAATTATGGGAATCGAGCTTCAGGCTAAAAAAAGATTGACTGGAAAGCGGAGGCAGAATTAAATGGAAGCTTGGATGTCCTGTGGCATCGCAATGACACTTTAAAGGAAAGAACCATGAGGCGATTTTTGAGCCTGCTCCTACTTTTAACACTTTTTTTGGTGGGCTGCGGCCCTTCCGCGCGATCCGATAGAGTTCAGATTCGTTTTTGGCACGGTCTCAGCGGCCCCTTGGGTGATGTTTTGAACGAAATGATTATCGATTTCAACAAAACGCACCCCAACATTGAGGTCGTCGCGAATCCCATCAGCAGCTACAACGCCCTTCAGCAAAAGCTTTCAGCGTCCCTGCAGGTGGGAAAACAGCCAGACCTCGCCCAAGTTTTTGAATCCTGGGCAGCCAAATATCAACAGGATGACGTGTTGGTGAGCATTGATAGCCTTTTGGCAAATGATGCGGATTTCACTCCCGAAGAACTGGATGATTTTTATCCCGTGTTCATGAATTCCATCACCTATCAGGGGAAAAAGTGGTCATTTCCATTCAATAAAAGTGTGCGTGCCTACTTCTATAACAAAGACGCCTTTTGGCGCGCGGGATTGGATCCCAACCATTTTCCCGAAACCTGGGATGAATTCCGGGAATATTGCGGCATTCTGACCAGCCCCAAAACCAAGGACAGTCCCGCCAGATACGGCGCGAATTTCACCGTGAACGAATGGCAATTTGTAAACCTGATTCACCAGGCGGGTGGAACCATCATGGACGAAAACGACAGACCCGTCTTGAACAGTCCGGCAGGCTTGGAGGCGTTGAACTACACTCTGGGCTTGGTGAACAAGGATAAAACCGCACTGGCAACCAAGGAATTGGATGGGCAAAACGCTTTTATGGCGGGAACCGTGGCGATGTTTGAAGGCTCCAGCGTTTCCATCACCTATATGCGCCAACAGCCCATCAATTTCAACATTGGCTATGCCCCTCTGCCGGTCTATAAAACCCGTAAAAGCGCCATCAGCGGCGCGAATATCGTAATTTTCAAAAGTGGAAATCCCAAACGTGAACAAGCCGCCTGGGAATTCATCAAATGGTTCACCGATACAGAGCAAACAGCCAAATGGAGCGCTCGCACCTGCTATATGCCTCTGCGTAAAAGCGCCATGAAAACCAAGACCATCATTGACTTTCTGGATACATACCCCCAGTTTAAAGCCATCTACGCCCAGTTGGACGACGCGGTTTTTGAACCTCAACATCCAGCCTGGTTTGCGGGACGGGATGAACTGAAGCATTCCCTGGAAAGAGCAAAGGAAGGGAAACTCACGCCCCAACAGGCTTTGGATGAGGCGGCGGCTGTTTTGGCGGCAGAGATTGCCCGGGAATCCAAACATTCAAAGTAGGCCGTATTGATTATGGCTTGGCAAAAATGTTCACATTCTGCTTGACAAGTATTCAAGAGCGTGAAAAAAGGTACTAAATGTGCCGAAGTGGTGAAATTGGTAGACGCAGTGGACTCAAAATCCACCGGACTTATAGTCCGTGCCGGTTCGATTCCGGCCTTCGGCACCAAAACATTTTGGGAGAATGAAAACCGCGTTGTTACTTTACAAGCTGCGTTCCGTATGTGACAGTGGCGTTATTGAGAGGATTTTTGGGTGTTTGTTTCCCCTGGGATCATAGTTAATATATATGGTATCGGGTTATTTTTCACCCGGACCGATAAAAAAATGTGACCACTAATGTGGAGGTAAAATGTATAAGTATAAATTGCTGGTTCTGGCTGCGCTGATCGTGGCGCTTGCCCTGCCCTTGGGAGCCATCTCACAAGCTTCGATGCTCTCCCTCACTTTCGAACCCGGTGGACGCGCCAATGGTATGGGACGCGCCTACTCTGCTGTCGCGGACGACGCCTATGCCGCCTGGTGGAATCCAGGAGCCACGGCGTTCAACCGTAAAACCCAGCTTGCCGGCTCCCACATTCCCTGGCTGGCAGGTTCCGGCTTCAATGACATGTATTATGAATATCTGGGCTGGAACCAGTATTTTAAAGGTTTGGGCAATTTCAACGCCCACATTCTGCTCCTGGACATGGGAGAACAGTTGCAAACCGATGAAAACAACAACGAAATCGGCAACTTCCACAGTTTTGAATTCGCCGCAAACGCCGGATACAGCTATGACGTTATCCCGGAACATCTGGGCGTCGGAGCAAACTTCAAGCTGATGTACAGCTATCTGGGGCCTGGCCAACCCACGGAGCCGGATGGAAAAGCCTTTGGTTTTGCCTTTGATATAGGCGCCAAATATCAGGATTTCCTCACCCACGGCACAAATCTCTCGTTTGTCATCCAAAACATTGGACCCAATATCACTTACATCGACCAGGAACAATCCGACCCGCTGCCCATGACAGTTAGATTGGGAGCCGCTTACAAGATTCTGGATATGCCCATGAATAAACTGCTTGTTTCCGCTGAGGCAAGCAAGGTTTTGGCGAATGAAGATCCTCTCTTGAAGCGCTTTGTGACAGGATGGGAACACATGGATGAAACCATCTATGGCTTCGGCGCGGAATACACCTATCTGGACCTCATCTCCCTGAGAGGCGGATATTTCCTGGATGACGCCGGCAGCGTGACCGGACCCAGCTTTGGCGCTGGTATCCAATATACCTTCAGCAAAAAATACAAACTCACAGCCGACTTCAGCATGGTTCCCGCCGGCGAACTGGTTGATTTCAACAAAGTTTTCTCCCTCGGCTTTGAATTTTAAAGAAACCCTACCGATAAATACAAGTGAATTCCACTAAAAATTGCCCCCCATGCTTTCGGGCATGGGGTGGCTTTGTCTCAGCGGCGACACTGAAGACTTTTTTCAGCTTGCTTTTAGTTGCTTTTTTGAGTGTTTTGAGCGCCCAAAAGCTGGACCTTAAAAAGCACTGGGAAGCCTCTCCCCCACGCCGTCATCCCCACACACATCTGCTTAGAAAAGCTGCAGATACACCCCCATCCATCAGAAGCGCCAATTTTGATCGTCTGCTGGTGATTCTGGTGGATTTTCAGGAAGAAACCACGGATGACCCCAACACCACCGGAAATGGTAAATTCCTCCTGGAAGCTGATCCCAGCTATAAAAGCACCATCGGCAGCCCACCCCACGACCGAGATTATTTCCTGAAAAACATGGAAGCCCTCCGCTATTATTATTTGGCGGCTTCGGCTGGGTCTTACGACCTCCAATATGAAGTGTGGCCTCCCACAGGAGCATATACCCTGCCTGAAACCATGGGCTGGTATAACCCTCCCAACGCGGAATCGGGTTTGTTTGTGGCGCGGATGGAAAAGTATTTCAAAGACGCCTTCGAAATCGCGGACGCTCAATCCCCGGAACTCAATTTCGGCAGCTTTGGACACTTCATGATTATCCACGCCGGCTCGGACTGGCAACACGATATCGATGGCGACACTCCTTCCGATATTCCCTCATTTTTCATCAGGGTGGAAGAAGGCAAAGAAGCCGTGGTGGATGGCGGTAACACACTGATTCAACACGCCTGTAACGTTCCCTCCACCATCTCACAGGATTTTTATACCCAGGATTCGGGGGACTACGTCTTTCATGGCGGATATGGCGCTTTGAACGCGGTGTTGGCGCATGAATTTGGCCACTCCCTGGGCTTCAAGGACCTCTACAACGTATATAATTGGCAGCCAATGGTGGGCGTGTTCGACATCATGGACAGCGGCGGCGCCGGGGTTTTGATGGATCAATTGGATGACGGTTCCTACGTGCTTTTGGAAGGCGGCCTGCCCACTCTCCCCGGAGCCTGGTCTCGGGAATTGGTTTTTGGGCGGGATTTACAGGATGCCGGGTTGTTGATTGATCTGGATGAAGAATTACTGTTTTTTCAAATCCAGCTCGGGGCAAGCAGCCACAAACAAAACGGCTCTTTAACACAGCCCCAAATCCTGCGCTTCCGGCTTTCGCCCACCGAGTATATTTTGGTGGAAAACCGCAGCGTTGACCCCGATGGAGACGGCGCCACGGCGGTGAAGGCAAGTGAAGACCATCGTGTAATCCTTTATCCAACAGGCATCAACGACCCTCAGGATTTGCCCACCTATGAATACGACTACCTTTTGCCCTCATTCCAGAAAAATGATGGCTCCAGTGTGGGTGGCGGCATTTTGGTTTGGCGGATAAATGAAGACCAAATCTACAACCAGGGATATATCGATGCCGATGGCAGCTTTGTTTCAAATTTTGAAAATAATTCGGTGAATACGCTCTATCACAAACGTGGCGTGGAAATCATCGAAGCGGACAATTTGCCGGACATCGGAAACGAGAATTCATGGTTTTGGACCGGAACTCAATATGACTATTTCAATGCTAAAAAACCGGTTCTGGATGGAAACGGGTTCTTTCATGGCTGGAGCTTGGAGCCATGGACGCCACGCCTGAACAGCGATACAAAACCTCCACTTCGGGATAACAAAGGTAATGGTTCGTTCATCTGGCTGGATGAAATCGGCGATCCGGGTGCCTTGATAAGTGTGACACCCATGGCGGGATTTTTCCAACGAAGCCAAAGGCTCGAAACCGTTGAACCCGCGATTATGGTTGGTCCCACCATGAATTCCAGCTTCAGTAATCTGGTTATCCCGGTTCTCGGTCAAAACAGTATCACCCTGTTCGGCCATGAAGGAAATCAATGGGTGGATTTGATGGGTCCCTTCGATTGGGAAGCGGGTGAAATCAGCCAAGCTCTGGTGGTTGCGTATCAGGATTCAGACTATTACACAGAGCTTCTCGTGACCAGGGATAACAGCTTGGAAATTGTGGAATTTTCCATGGATGCCCTGCAGAGCAGATTTGTCAATTTCCCCTCCACCATCACCTCAGCTCCACTTTTTTGGAACGATAAAGTCTATGTTGCCACCGATGAAGGCTTGGGACTGGTTGCGAATAACGTGGGGCAGGAATATGTGAATATCGGCAGGGTTGATGGTTTGGCAAGATTTGGCAACGAATTGCTGGCGCTCAGCCGGGACCTTCTCTTTATCCTGGAGCCAGAAACGCTTCTTGTATTATTTGAAATGGAACTGCCTGAACCTTTTGGGGATTACGAACCGATTTGCCTCCAAAACCAGGACCTAAGCCAAAGAATTCTTTTCCTGATGGCAAACAGCGGCAATATCTACAAATACGAAGATGAAACGCTGCAAAAGATATTCAGCCACATTTTGGAACAGAAACCCACTCAAATGGGGATTACCCGGCTTCCAGGCACCTCAGATACTGTTGTTCCAGCCGTTTTCTGGGGTGCGGGAAACAGAATCTACGCCATGAGACACGACGGTACCCTCCTTCAGGATTTTCCCTACAATGCTTACCCACTGGAGTTTAGCCCCGGTGAACACGTTTTTTCCCAAGCTCATCTCTCGCAAAGATGGATGTATTTTCCCCTTTCAGACGGAGGTCATATTGCGTTCCAGCCCGGCGAGGGTATCCAGTGGCAATGCTCACTTCCGTCAAGCTCTGGCCTCGCACCCAGGCTGGATCTTTTGCCCACCTCCGTTATACCCGAAATGAGAAGCTTGGTTTGGTACTATGTGGATTCATCAGGTCAAGCGCTCATTCACACTCAAGCTCAAAGTGTGCTTGAATTTAGCATCCTTTGGAATGGATTCAGAAACCAGGGGGACGGAAGTTTTTGGGCGAGCTTGCCTGATGATGAGCCTTCTCCAACCCAGGATTTCACCGCCTTTGTGTTCCCCAATCCCGTGCGGGAAAACAGCTTCAGGGTGCGCGTGGATAACTTTAATCAAGATATCAAACTGCGGATCTTCGATATCAAAGGTTCGCTGATCCAAAATCATCACATTCCCTCCAACGGAATTCTCCGCAGAGATATATCCCTCGATAGCGGCGGCCTTGCTTCCGGTGTTTACATCGTGGTTTTGCAAAAAGGCGAGGATATGAAGCGGATAAAATTCGCCGTGGAAAAATGACCAAAAGGGCTTTGAAGTGAAAAAAACCATTTTAATCTTATTGGGTATGGCGCTGTTGAGCGCGGCTTTTGCCCAAAATATCGACGACCTCATCTTCCAGGAATCCGATGACGCGCTTGCTCAAGACATCATCAGTGTTAAATTTGAGAAGAAAGACGCCCGCCTGGCGATGATTTTTTCAGCCCTGGTACCTGGAGCCGGACAGTTTTATGCCAAACCAAGCGCCATCAGCGCCTACCTTTTCCCGGTTATCGAGCTTGGCCTCATCGGTGGGATTGTATATTTCAAATCTCAGGGCGATAAAATGACCGATGAGTTTGAATATTTCGCCAACGGGGAAACCGTCACTCATACCTTCAACTACACGGTGCATGGGGAAGAATATAGTTTCACCTATGAAGGACCTCGCTACAGTCGAGCCTACCAGGATGCTGTGCAAACCGTGTTGATGAACATCAATCCCGGCACGCTTGATATCTATGACGGCACCTTCTTCCGGCTGGATCATGAAAATACCCAACACTTTTACGAAGACATTGGAAAATATAACAAATACGTGTTTGGCTGGGCGGACTGGTATCATCAATTTGCCTCAGACCCCAGAACCGGCAGCTTTTATCTGAATCAGATTCCAGGCGATGCCACCTGGGTCTGGAACCCCCATCACAGCGAGCCTTCATTGATTCACCACAATCGCTGGATCAAGAATTATGACATCGCCTACTATCTGAACAGCGGTGGAGACCTCGACCCCTCCCATGCTGTGGGACCCGGAGAGTTGGCAGCATCCCCGTGGCGTCAGGAATATCTGCAAATGCGCAGAGACACGAACAAGCAATATGCCTACGCCAATTATGTGGGCTTGGGACTTGCCGTGAACCATATCGCGGCAGCAATCGACGCCGCCAGACTCACCCGACAGGTCAACCGCAGTTCCCTGGCTCAAAACAAGCTTGAATTCCAATATTACACCGGGTTGAGCGGCAACAATCACCTCACCCCCAGCTTGGGCCTAAGCTACAGGTTTTAAATGCGTTACACTCTCTTAGTCATAATCCTGCTATCGCTCTTATTCGCGGTCCCGCTAAACGCGCAATCCAAAGCGCTGCCTCTGAGTATGTCAGCTTTGATGCCGGGCAGCGGAGAAATCATTTTGGGAAAAACCACCCGGGGCGGAATTATGGTTGCCGCAGATCTGGTGGCTCTCACAGCCTGGCTGGCAACGGGCAGGGAAATCAACAACCTCACCTCCTCCTACCAACAATACGCAAAAACATACGCCGGTATTCCGGATGAAATGTCGGACAAATACTATCAGCATATACAACAATATCTTAGCAGTGACGACTTCAACAACAATCAGATATTGGGCGCCAGAAACTATTATCTGATATATGGTTATGACCCCCAAGCCTACGCCGATTATGTGGCGGAAAACACCTATTCTGAAGATGAAGCCTGGGCTTGGCAAAGCCCCGAACATCAGGCGCATTACCGCTCTTTGCGTTATCGCACTCAAAGCACCAAAATGTATCAAAATCTGAGCTTGGGTGTGATGTTGTTGAACCGTTTCGTCAGCCTGATAGATGTCGCCCTCATTTCCAGGGACTCTCAAAAACCCACCCCTGTATATTTTTCTCCCTTGGAAAACGGCGGGCTCATGCTGAACTATACATTGGAGTTTTAATGCCTTTCCAGATAAAACACTTGGTTTCGCTGGTGCTGCTGCTTGTCTTGGGCACCACCCTGGTCGCTGAAAGTACTGCCCTGCAAATGGCTCAATCGCTTGTCCTGCCTGGTCTTGCCCAGGTTCGTCATGGTAAAACCCACGGTTACGCCATGTTGGCGGCTGAAACCGCCATCATTTCCGGTATGTTCTATTTCAACCAGGAAGCCACCCTCAAAAAACGCGAATCCTATGAATACGCCCTGAAATTTGCCCACATCCTTCCCGGCGACCACAGCGACGCCTATTTGCGTGACCTCAGCCGCTACAACAGCAGCGGGTTTGAAGCCGGTGGATACAATGCCATGATTCGCGAAGAAGCGATTAACCTCTTTCCCCACGACCCAGACCAACAGCAGATTTACATCGAGGAAAACATATATCCAGACGAGCTTTCATGGAACTGGGACAGCAAAGACGACCGTGCCTCCTTCGTGCAAATCCGCACTCAGGCTCAAAATATGCGTGATTATGGCAAGGTTGCCGTGGGTGTGATGATTGTGAACCACCTCATCAGCGGCTTGGACGTCTTGCGCTACAACGCCCGGGACAAACAAGCCCAGGTGTATCTGGGCATGAAAGACCACGCCCCCATGGTGATGTTGAACCTGAGCTGGTGAGCCTCAACAGCCTTAAACCCTCCGAAGCTATTCCTATTTAGCCTGTTTTAATATCTCCCGAATGATTTCCGGGAGTTTTTCACGTATCTCCGCAATCTTTTCCGGATTGCTTCCTCCGCCCATCGCGGAATCCGCTCTGCCGCCACCTTTGCCACCCATAAGCTGGGAAACCGTTTTCACGATGTTCCCGGCGTGGAATTTTTCTTTCAATCCCGCTCCCACCACGCTGAGTATGGAAACCTTGTCTCCATTGCGAACGAACAGAACGGAAACGGCGTCCTTGGCTCTGTCTTTCAAAATGTCGCCCAGTTCACGCAATTTGGCAGGGTCGGCTTCCACCACCGCGCTCAAGAGCCGAAAATCGCCCATATCCTTAATCTGTCCCAAAAGCTTCTGCGCTTCCGCACCACTTTGCCCGGCTTCCAGTTTTTTCAAATGCTGTTCCAATTCCGAAACCCTGTTCTGAAGCCCCTCCAGCTTTTGTTCCAAAGCTTTTTCGGGAACTTGTAGATTCTGAGCCATGCCTTTTATCCGGTTTTGCAGGGTTTGCACAAATTCCTCGGCGCCACGCCCAGTGAGGGCTTCAATGCGCCTGATTCCGGCTGCAATCGAGCTTTCCGAGCTAATCTTGAAAAAGCCAATCCGCCCGCTGGATTCAACGTGTGTTCCGCCGCAAAGCTCCATGGAAAAATCGTCAACGCTCACCACTCTCACCTTTTCGCTGTATTTTTCTCCAAACAGGGCGATGGCTCCCGCTTCACGTGCTTCCTCCATTCCTTTGATAACCGCGCTCACAGGCAAGTCATCCCGGATGGCTTCGTTCACCTTTTTTTCCACTTCTCTAATCTCGTCCGGGGTCAAAGCCCGCATGTGGGTAAAGTCGAACCGCAGATAATCCGGGCTCACCAGCGAGCCTTTTTGCTGGACGTGGTCTCCCAAAATATCGCGTAAAGCCTTGTGCAGAAGGTGGGTGGCGGTATGGTTGCGCATGATGTCGTGGCGTCGCTTTAGGTCGATTTTGGCTGTCACCGGCTTTTCGGAAACCGCGCCTCGAACCAGTTCACCGCTATGGACAAAATAATCATCGTTTTTGCTCACCTGCGTGACCCGCATCTCAAAGTCATCGTTGAAGATACAGCCGGTATCGGCAAGCTGTCCCCCGCTTTCGGCATAGAAGGGGCTTTGGTCCAGTTGCAAATGCAAAAGTCCGTCCGGGGAAAGCCGATAGCGCTGGATTTTGGCGATAGCGCAGCTCTGTTCATAGCCCAAAAACTTTGTGGGGCTTGGGGTTGAAAGCTCCGTCCATTCTTCATCCGAAGCCTCCCAGGCGAATTTTGAGCTTTGTCTCGCTCTCTCCCGCTGGGCTTCCATTTCCGCTTCAAAGCCTTTGGTATCCACGCTCAAACCTTTTTCCTCCGCCATGGTCAGGGTCAAATCCAGAGGAAAACCGAAGGTGTCGTAAAGCTTGAAGGCGTCTTTTCCGGAAATGACATCTCCCTCCAGGCGCTGTAAAATCTCGTCAAAATGTTCCAAACCCTTGTCCAGAGCGTTATTGAAGCGCTCCTCCTCCGCCTTGATCACCATGCGGATATAGGCTTCCCTGCCCTTCAATTCGGGGAAATGTCCCCCCATCATTGAGCTCACCAAATCCACCAAATGGAACATGAAAGGCTCGGCGAAACCAAGCAGGCGTCCATGACGTGAAGCCCGGCGCAGAATACGCCGCAAAACATAGCCTCTGCCTTCATTGGAAGGAAAACCGCCATCGGCGAGCGCGAAACAGAGACAGCGGACGTGGTCCGCAATCACACGGTGGGAAACCCCAGTTTCGGGCGAATATTCCACCCCGCTCAATTCCGCGATTCGATTGATGATGGGCATGAAAAGGTCGGTTTCATAGTTGCTGGGAACCTTTTGCAAAACCTGAACCAGCCTCTCAAAGCCGGCTCCCGTATCCACATATTTTTGCTTCAGCGGAACCAAGGATTTATCCGCCTCACGGTTATACTGGATGAAAACCAGGTTCCAAAGCTCGATAAAGCGTCCACAATCTCCATTCACGCCGCAAACGTGCCGTTCCACACCTTCCAGCTCGCATTGCGCCTCGCCCAGGTCGATATGAATCTCACTGCAGGGTCCGCAGGGGCCGGTGTCGCCCATTTCCCAAAAATTATCCGCATCTCCCTGATAGAAAATGTGGGATTCATCAATATCGGTATCATCCCGCCAAAATTCAAAAGCTTCCTGGTCGCTGTCGTGGACAGTGGCGAAAAGCTTGTCTTTGGGGAGTTTAAAGACCTCCGTCAACAGCTCCCAGGCCCAGATGATGGCGTCTTTTTTGTAGTAATCACCAAAAGACCAGCTTCCCAACATCTCGAAAAAGGTGTGGTGATAGCCGTCTTTGCCAACCACTTCCAGGTCGTTGTGTTTTCCACCCGCCCGGATACATTTTTGGCTGTTGACCGCTCTGCGAACCGGCGCCTCTTTCAAGCCCAGAAAGATATTCTTGAATTGGTTCATCCCCGCGTTGGCAAAAAGCAGGGTGGGGTCGTCTTCTGGAATCACCGGTGAGGATGGGACGAACTGATGTCCTCGCTCGCGGAAAAAATCGATGAAAGCGCTGCGGATTTGGTTACTACTCAGCACTTTCGTCGTCTCCAATCCCTTCCACTTCATCATAATTTTCCAAAATCCATTTCTCGGCGCTGTAGGCAGCCACGGCTCCATCGCTGGCGGCTGTAATAACCTGGCGCAGAGGTGTGTGGCGAATGTCGCCCGCGGCGTAAATTCCCGGAACGTTGGTGTGCATATTTTCGTTGGTCAGAACAAAACCACCGCTATCCAGTTCCAGTCTGGATTCCAGGAGCTCGTTGTTCGGCAGGATTCCCACATAGATGAAAACCCCGTCCACCTCGATGAAAGAAACCTTTTCGGTGCGGCGGTTATAAACCTCCAGTTTTTCCATCAGTTCGTCACCGTGAATTTTTTGAACCACAGTATCCCAAACAATCTCTATCTTTGGATTTTTGATGGCGCGTTCCTGGATGATTTTTTGAGCGCGAAGCTCGTCTCGGCGATGAATGATATACACTTTTTTGGCAAAACGGGTCAGAAACAGGGCTTCTTCCACAGCGGAATCACCCCCACCAACCACTGCCACGACCTTGTTGCGATAAAGCGCTCCGTCACATGTGGCGCAATAGGATACGCCCCTTCCGGTGAAACGCTCTTCACCAGGGACATTCAACAGGCGTGGATGCGCTCCCGTGCAGATGATTAAGCTTTTGGCGCGGTAGGTGTTTTCCGGTGTTTCAATCACTTTACACATCCCTTCCATTCCGATGGCGGTCACTTCCTCATCGATGAATTGGGCCTTGTATATTTCAGCCTGTTGCCTCATCATTTCGGTAAGCTCAAACCCCGAAAGAGGTTGGGGAAAACCGGGATAGTTTTCCACTTCATTTGTGACTGTGATTTGCCCGCCAATGATACCTTTTTCAAACAAACCAGTTTTAAGACCGCCACGTGCGGCGTAAATCGCAGCGCTCAATCCAGCGGGTCCTCCGCCAATTATCATCACATCGTATTTCATTACTAACCTCTAATTTTTAAATTAAAATCATACAGTATACGCTTCTTTTGAATGTCGCTCTGGCGTCAAGTATTTTTCCTGAGCCAAAACCCGAAACGCCCCTAACACGATTCGCGCTCACAAAACAATATTATATATCCAAATAACATTCCCGCCAACAATCTTTAGGGATTTAAGCAATTCAGCGCGGAACACGATGACTCAAAACCTTAAAACAATACAACCTTACAAAGCCCTTCAAGCTGAAATCCCCGAACCCGACGCGTCATCCCAACTCGTCGGAACACCGGTTTTAACCGGTTTGGACTGCCGGATTTATCCGGTGAAGAATGAACGACAAAAACATCGTTTAATTCATTGTGCCAGATGAATCCGGTGTTCCTCCAAGCTCAGGGTTTGGGTGGTAGTGGGCGGAGTCTGGGTGGAAGAACACTGTGCCAGATGAATCTGGCACCCCCGACCGGATGACTCCGGTGTTCCTCCAAGGGCTGGATTCCTCGTTCCGCTCGGAATGACGGGCAGGTCTGGGTATGGGTGGTGACGACCTCCGGGTTTCCCTTTTAAGGCGTCTCAGACGCGTTTTAAGAGGCGATAATCTTTCTGCAATAGTTGTTCCAGTTATTCCGCCAGGATGAGCGTAAAGACGAATCCGCTGCCCTGGGAGCTGTAAACCATATATTTGAGGGCGTAATACTCCGAGGCTTCCAGGTAGCAGTTCATGGTGGCAACGGCGCCATAATCGCTGTCTTCTCCAATCATTTGATAGTCGTCCGCCTCATAATCGGGATCAACCAAATCCACATCCCACTGTTCGGTGAGCTTGATGTCAAAATCTTTTACCTCGTCGCTTCCGAAGCCAATAAAATAGCAATAGGTATCGATGGGCGCTCTGTAATTGAAAAAGCACTGGCTTTCATCTTCTTCCATGATTCCGCCAATGAGGAAGGTTTGATTCGGGAAAAACCGATATTCACCGTCATTATCGTCTAAAACGCTGAAAAATTCCACCATTTTGTCCAGCGCGTCCACACATTTTTCTCCGCTGCTGATGTAGGGACTGGAGGCATCGTTCATCACTCCCCAAAACACGAAAACGTCGTTGTAAGAGCTATGATTCGTGATGGTTACCGTGTAAGAACCTGAGCTTTTGGGGCGGAAATCGCAATTTGGGGCCGCGTCGCTTTCCAAGTCTTTGGCAACCACTTTTCCGTCTTCATCCACCACCCGGATGTCCAAATCGATGGCGTCGTCATCCCCATATGCCCAGATGTTATATTTTGTTCCGCGTTCGAACCAACGGCTGCTGGAAACGGATTCCCCTTCTTCCAAAAGAGCGCCATAAAAACTGGCACTGCCATCAAATTCCCAGCCAAATTCACAAATCGCACTGGTGTAAAGCGCCGCTTTCATCCCTGTTTGCAAAAGATAATCTGAAATCCCCGCCCCAGCCGTGAGCGCGGTCAGTAGAAGGATTGAAAATAATGCCAAGCGTTTCATTTTTCACTCCCTAAACACATGACGACGCCTCCTTGAGCGCGAAACGCCGCCAAAATTTTATTTGTGAATATATGTTTGGTGAACAGTGCCAAATTGTCAAGATATATTTTCGGTTTTTTCAGATGAAAGCCCAGCCTTGATTTCCCGGCTCTTGGATGGAGGCGTTAATCAAGCGATTGTTCGCCTCCCGAAACCACAAACTACTTGACGCCAAAACAAGCCCCGCCAAACTGATTTCAATCCAGTTTTTCCAAGGAGAATATCATGAAAAAGACAGCCATTTTCTTGATGATTGTGACGGCGATGCTGATTTGGGCGCCGGTTTTCGCCAAACATTCCGACGATTTTATCCTGGGCACCTATTCCTATATTTCGAACAGCGGAAAGCCCTGGGAACGGGAAGCCATGTATCATAAAATGAGGGAGTTGGGCTATAATTCCAATATCGCGGAAACCCACGTGGACAATGCAGATTTCGACACGTTGATGCAGGAAATGGACGCCTGGGGTCTGGATGTCTGGATTAGCGATAAAACCTGGGATTCCGCCACCCGCAACGCCAGCTACGCGCTTTCCACCGCCAATCATATCCGCTTTGAAGCCGAATATGCCGGTGAGAGTGAATTGAACCCCGGTGACGGCTGGGACAGCGGCTTTTGGTATGCCTCCCGTTCCGACAAAAATATGGCACGCGTGGGAAGGCCAAAAAGATTGTTGGAAGCCTCGAACGGCTGGGTTTGGCAGGCAAACAAGGGACGTGACAGCCAGGGCTGGATTTTCACCGACCTCCGTTATCGCTGGCCAAATCAAGGCGGCGCCTACGTTCGGCTGGGCAAGGAATTTCTGATTCATGATTCGCAAAACCCCGATGGCCAGCTTTATATTAAATTTCGCCTCAGAATCCTCGACACTCAAAAAAACCTGTCCGCTGACGCGCCACTCTTGAATTTCAGCCTCTGCGGATATGAATACAGCGCTAATGGCCATTCCTCTCAGGTGAGGGTTTTGACCCACCTTTTCCAGGGACGCAGGCAAACTGTCACATATTTTAACCTGAACGACCATCTGCTTTCCAAAAGCGGGGATTTTATCGAGCTGGAGCTGCAGGTTCCCTATGCAGCGCTTCTGGAAGCGAATTTGCTGAAAACAGGGGTTTCCAACGACCCCAAGGGAATGGCGCGCCTGGTGAACCTGAACCCAAGAATTTGGTGGTATGGAAATTGTGACGTGGAGGTGGATTGGGTGAGCGTTGAAGACCAAATTCATCACGATTTGCGCCCTGAAACCGCTTCCGGCTTGAGCGCAGCTTTGGGTAAAAGAATGAATGAACTTCAGAAACGCGCCCCGGGGAATTTGAGCGGATTTTATCTGATGGATGAACCCCGGGCGGGTCAATTCGCGGGACGCAATCTGGTTCAACAGGAGGCAAAAAAGCAGGGAATCCCCGTTATCGCAGCGGTTTACGATTATCTTTACCAGCAATATCCCATCAACGAAAAAAGCGGGGTTTACTATGATAATGTGGAGGCTTTCTATAAAAACGCCGAGCCGGAAATCATCACGCCGAACATCTATCCGCTTTCGCCCAACCTGAAATGGAGCCCGCGTGATGGCAATCCCGGACCTTTCATCCAAAATCTGCTCGATGAAAAATTGATTACCATCTACCGAAAAAGCATGGAATACCGGGATGGCGCGCAGGGACGCGGCTTCATCCCCATCGTTCAGGTTTTGGGCTCCTGGACGCAAAACGCGGAGGGAGACCAATGGCAAAGCTGGATTCAGCCGCCCACAGCCACCCAAAAAGTGTTGCTGTATCTGCCCCTCTGTTTCGCGCCGGATGGAATTTTCCATTACCGTCTGCGTGAATTTCAAAACGAGCAGGGCCATGGAAACCGGGCTGCCACCTTCTCCCAAGTGGGCGCTAAAAGTTATCCGGACCCGGTTGAAGACCCAATCTCATGGCCTGCCGTGTTTGAAAGCAATCCTCGGGTTTTGGAATATGGCAAAGCTTTGAAAAACCTCTCCTGGCTGGGCACCGAGGTGATTGGCACCGCGAAATCACAGGGGAAAAAGTGGCACAAACAGAGTTTGACCAAAAGCGCACAGGTGCAAAAACGCGGCAATGGGGATTATGAAGGCTACGTTCAGTGCGCCTGGTATCAGGACGGGGGCGGAACTCCCTGGTTCATGTTGGTGAACCGGCGGGCTAATTATTTTAAGCCGCTTGTTGCCAATGAACCGCGTTTTGTTCCGCCTTCAGATTTTGAGCTCTGCTTTCCTGAGGCGGAACCGCAAATCCTGGTCATCAATTTCGATAAGAAAAAACTGGCGAACTGGGGAAAAAACCAAGCGCTTTACGACATTTACGAGCAAACCCTCTACCCCATCCAAAACAACCAGGTTCAGATTCTGCTTCCCGCCGGAGAAGGCAGGCTCCTGAAACTGGTCGCGCATAAAGACTTGGGGCTTTAAAACGCCATCGCGCTCACAAGATGAGGCAGCGCTTGACCTGGCTTTGCCTTCCAGAAGCGGCACGGATGAAATATAGACCCGCTGGCAGGCGTTTTCCCTGAGGGTCGCGACCATCCCAATATATATGTGAGCCATGTTTCAGGCTGCCGGGAAGCTGAAACAGCAGCCTGCCCTTGAGGTCGTGAACCGCCACGCGATATTCATCCGCGTCAGCGGAGCCGAGCCCGATTTTCACCCCCTCCCGCAGAGGCTGTGGCCAAATCCGCAAATCGCTCACCGGAATCAGGTTTTCCCCGCTGGAGCTTCCTTCCACAATGATTTCCCAGACGATTTCGTGGCTGATGTCGGCATTGGAAATGAGGCAGGAAACGCTGTGGGTTCCGGGGTTGGGAAATGAGGTTTCAAAGATGAAATCCATGCCGGGGCTTTCCACTCCATCCACTTTCCAAACGAAATCCGTCAGCAAGCCGCTTCCCATCTCGATTACAAACATCAGCTCTTCATCCACGCCGATGTGAAATGCAGTTGAATCTGATGGAGTGACGTCGAAAATGGCGAGATCAAGCATCCGCAAAGTGTGGATGTTAACCGGCGTGAGAGGACGGTCGTTCGCGTCCACGGGCACCTGTCCAATCGCCAAAACCGTGTCCAAACCTTCAATCACCTTGCCAAAAACGGCATAATTCCCATTCAAATTCGGGGTTGGAGCCAGCGTGATGTAATATTGCGAACCAGCCGAGTTTGGCGCCGAAGTGCGCGCCATTGCCAGAATTCCAGCTTGATTGTGAAAGAGATTGGGGTGAAATTCATCCGGGATGGTGTAGCCCGGACCACCGTAGCCAGTTCCCTGCGGACATCCATCCTGAATCACAAAACCCGCCACCACGCGATGGAAAATCAGGTCGTTGTAAAAACCGCTGTTCGTCAGCGAAATGAAGTTGTTCGCGGTGATGGGCACCCATTGATCATAAATCTCCGCCACAAAGTTTCCCAGGGAAGTTTCCCATTGGGCAAAATGCAGAGCGCCCAAGCTTCCCAGAGCGCACAGCGCCAAAATTATAAACAAAGAAACGCGTTTCATTTTTTCACCTCATTTTGAAAGGCTTTTTCGGGCTTCGTGGCAGAAGACAGCCGCCGCGCCCGAACCTTGGCGAAACTATCTCGGGCTGCTTTATTGTCAATCATTTTCTGGATTTTGCCCCATATTGCACAAAAAATCACTTGACCTCAAACTGCGGTTCAGATATCTGTTTTTTATTATGAGTGGAATCAGCGGTATCTTTTGCCTGGAAAAAAACAAAGGCGTCGACATCCGGCTACTGCGGGAAATGAACAACCTGCTCACGCACCGTGGACCGGATGGGGAAGGCTATTTCCTTTCCGGGCAGGCTATTGAAGACGCGGCGCTTTTTGCGGGAGAGGATTCCTCCGCTGGGTTTAAATCCGCTAACCCCTCTCTGGACAAGGCTTTTCCTGCCCGTCTCGGTTTCGGCTTTCGGCAAATGTTGGTTCATGAAAACCAAAAACCCGATGTCCAACCTTTTTACGACCCCCAGGCAAAACTTTGCATCGTGATGGATGGCAGCATTTTCAACCGGATGGAACTGAAAAAGGAGCTGGAAAAACTGGGCTTCACCTTGGAAGGTGACAGCGACGCCGAACTGGTTCTCAGAGCCTTCCAAGCCTGGGGT
This sequence comes from Candidatus Cloacimonadota bacterium, assembly GCA_012522635.1. NCBI lineage: Bacteria > Pseudomonadati > Candidatus Cloacimonadota > Candidatus Cloacimonadota bacterium. The sequence continues at coordinate 44,950 of JAAYKA010000016.1, read as the reverse complement.
GAAGAGTGTCTAAAGCGCTTGAACGGCTTTTGGGCGCTGGCGATTTGGGATGAAGCCAAAAACCGGCTTTTCTGCGCCAGAGACAGGTTTGGCGTCAGACCGCTTTATTTCTGCATCCACGCTGGCATCCTCTATTTTGGCAGTGAAATCAAACCCCTGCTTTTGAGCCCGGTGAATAAAACCCTGAACCGGCCGATGATACTGAGGTGGATGAAAATACCCTCCCTGTCAGTTTATGGCGGTCAGACCTTTTGGAAATGTGTCCACGCTCTGGAACCGGGACAATCGTTGTGGGTCAGAAAAGGACATCTGTCCCTGTGTCAATGGTATCGGCTTGATCCTGCCAAATTCGGAACCAGCCGGCTTTCTTTCACTGCAGCCACCCAAACCTGGCGCGAACTTTTGACCCAGGCCGTGAAACGCCAAACCCCGCTGGACGCGAATACCGGCATCGGCCTGAGCGGAGGCTTGGATTCATCCGCCATCGCCTGCCTCGTTGGAAAGCATTGCGCCGAACCTCCACAGGCTTTTTCCGCCTATTTTGAAGACCTGCCCCAACTTGATGAACGCCGCTGGATTGCGGAAGTGGCATCCGCCTGCGGCTGCGCTTCCCACCTGGTTTCCCCAAACGCGTTTGAGGCTTTGGACTGGTTCGGAGAAGCCACCTGGCACAGCGAAACCCCGCTGAATTCAGGCTTTGCCGCCCAATTTGCCGTGACCCGTCTCGCCGCCAGCCAGGGAACTAAAATCCTCTTGGGCGGCCAGGGCAGCGATGAACTTTCCGCGGGCTACGCTCACGCGCTTTATCGCTGGCTGGCAGACCTGCTCTTGAGCCGCGACCCCGCTCTGGGCAAGGAAGTGGCGGCTTTCATGTCCCGGCAGAGCTTTCCCAAAAACATGATGGGACTCGCCAAAAGCCTGCTTACAACAGCCTTGAATGAAAAACGGCTCTACGACTTGGAATTCAGATTCCTGCGTTTTGACCCCTTCAACCCTGAATTTCACCGCCAGACAAAGCTTTCCCTGGGTTCGCCCATTCTAAGCCGCTTCATCAGCCCGAAGGGGAAAAAACTCGACGTCTTCCTCCACAACGGAATTTTCACCACCTCCCTGCCTGGTCTTTTACACAGTGAAGACCGCGTGGCGATGGCAGCTTCCCTCGAAAACAGGCTCCCTTTTTTGGATCATGAATTGGTGGAGTTCGCTTTTTCGCTTCCCAATGATTTCAAAATCCAAAACGCCCGCGGAAAACGCGTTCACCGAGAAGCTGTGCGCGACCTGGTTCCCCCATCGATTTACACGCGCCAGGACAAAGCCGTGTTCGGTTCGCCCTTCGCACAGCTTTGGCTTCGGCGCGAGCTGAAAGACGCCGTCAACGACCTTTTTTACTCCCAACAATTTCGCCGCCGGGGCATCTGGAACCTTCCCCAAATCCACACCCAATGGCAAAACTTTCTCAGCGGCCAAGCCTCCCAAGCCGAAACCATCTTTGGCGTTTTCGCCCTGGAAAATTGGTTCCGACGCTTTGAGCCTTGGCTGGACCTGGATATTCAATGTTAATAAAAATACAGAGGTAACCCATGAAAAAGACACTGGTTCTGATTTTAAGCCTAATTGCGCTGCTGGGACTGTCGTCCTGCAAATTCCTCTACAGAAGCCCCAAGGTGGAAAAAGTTCACGAACTCAAGGTGGCTTCCATCGACCCGGATAAAATCAAGGTGGAGCTTTCCTTGCGGGTTCTGAACCCAAACCGCTACAAACTCACACTGACCGACCTGGGTGTGGATCTCCTGAGCAAAAACCGGGAGAAAATCGGCACCGCCAAGCTGAGCCGTTCCGTGGAAATTCCATCCAAAAAATCCAACGCCCTGGATTTTGACCTGACCCTGGACACCCGCTCCACCGTGAAGCTGGTTAACCATTCCCAGCAAAAGGTTTTCGTTTATATCGCCGGCATGGGACAGGGCAAGGTTGGCTGCAGCAAACAAAGATTCACCTTTGAAGAACCCTTCGAAATTGACATCAAGGAAGAGCTGCAAAATTCCATCGGCAGCTTCCAGGTGAGCGGCGAAGACATCTTCAAAATCAAACGCAGCTATATGGGCAAAATTGGATTAACGGAATCCCAAATTCTGGTGGATTTTTTCATTCTAAACCCCTACGGCTTCAAATTTTCCCTGGAAGATTTTCCCGCCACCATCACCATCGGAAACGCGGAATCCGGGGTTGGAAACCTGGATAAAGCCCTCCATTTCGATGAAAAAGTCTATTCCCGCGAGGGAACGATGATTTTTAAAGTCAACAACCTCAAAGCCATCTACAACCTTGCCAAAGGCGCTATAAACGGTGAAGTTAATTACCGGGTGGATGGTGAGGTAAAAATCAAAGCCTACGGGGTGGAATTTCAGAAACCCTATGCCTATCGGGATTTTATGACCATCAGCATCACCGATGAGATTCTGAAACTGATAAAATAGCGGTTTTTATATCGGAAAAAACTGCCGTCTTGTTTGAAAGAATTGGCTGGTTCTTGGTAGCCGCCTTATGTCTCCCTTATGTTTCAAAAGCAAAGTTAAGCGACACATAGGTTTAGGGCTTTATGACCCAAAAACAACAGACTCGTTCATTATTATTGAAGGATTTTTGGGGAATTCTGGCGACAATTGGCGCTGACCAGGCTCAACTGTCGTCCACCTCCAAACCCATTTCTCGAATCGCCTCCAGCAATTTTTCACGAATTTGAGAAAGCCTTTTCTTCTGTTCCGGCCAGTCTGAATAGAGGTATTGGAAAGACACTTCAATCGTCTCACTGTCTGCCACGGTGATGTTGAAGGAAAGCCTGCCGTATTCCACCAAATCGCCTGTCACGCCTGCGTCCCGGATCTTCGAGACCCGTAAGACCTTGTCCAGCATGAAGCTGCGACCATCCGGCAAAGTGTATTTCATTCTTTATACCTCGTCTATTCATTCGGTCTTGTGCTGTTTTTTGGCAATCCATCTTATTGCGGCAAACATCAAATTAATCTGAATGGCGGACATCCATCAACAAGATAGTCTTTTCTGGCCAGCGCGCAACATTTAAAAGCCGCGTATAAAGATTATTCTTGACCTTTTTGGCTTGCAACATTTTTCTGTGAGCGGGAGTTCAATATGAAAATCAAAACCCTTGTTTTTTTAGGATTACTCTGCTTTCTGCTTTTTTCCTGCGCCCCGGGTGTGAGCGACCGCTCCGCTGAAAACCGCGCTGGGTTTTTCATGGGCATCTGGCATGGCTGGATTGCGCCCATCACGCTCATCTGGCAGTTTTTCAACCGCGAGGTTCGCATCTACGAATATTTTAATACCGGCTGGCTCTACGATTTGGGCTATTACCTAGGCGTGGCAGGCGGGTTTGGAAGTGTGTCTTTCACGCGCAGACGCAGTTGCAAGAGGGATTGAGGCGCCCCAACGTGCTTGCTCATTTGCTTTTACTGCTCGCCGCCGCCATCTGGGGTTTCGCCTTCGTGGCGCAGCGCAAGGGAATGGAATATCTTGATCCATTCACCTTTAACGCTCTGCGGTTTGCTTTGGGAGCCCTTTTTGTGCAAATCCTGGGCTTGTTTTCCAAAAAAACTGAAGAACCAGATCCAAAAAAGCAACATGACCGAAAAGGACCGCTGTTATTGGGCTTGCTGCTTTTTATTGCCTCCAGCTTCCAACAGCTTGGTCTGCTTTGGACCACCGCGGGAAGCGCTGGTTTCATCACAGGTCTATACGTGGTTTTCGTGCCTCTGATTGGTTTGGGAAGAGGGCAAAAAATCGGCTTAAAAACGGTGTTGGTTATGGCTTTGAGCGTGCTTGGACTTCTTTTAATCAATGGCAGGCCAAGTTTTCAGGCTTCCCTGGGCAATCTTTTCGTGTTGGTGGGAGCCGTGTTTTGGGCTTTCCATGTGCAGACAATCGACCGCCTCACAAAGCTGCATTCCAGTCTCAGCCTCGCCAAAAGCCAATATCTGCTTTCCAGTCTGTTGAGCCTGGTAGCCGGCTTCATCTACAACCTGTTTGCCCCAAAACCATTTTCCTTGCCTGACTTTTTCCTTTCCCTGAAATCAGCGGTACCGGCTTTGCTCTACGCTGGTTTGATGTCTGTGGGTCTTGCCTTCACTCTGCAGCTTCACGCCCAAAAAAAGGTGCCTCCCCAAGCCGCCAGTGTGATTCTTTGTTCCGAAGCCGTATTTGCCATGTTTGGAGGCTGGCTACTTTTGCGGGAAAAGCTGGAAATCGGCTCCCTGTTTGGCGCCGCGCTTATTTTAGCAGCGATGTTACTCAGCATTTTTGCGTCCCGGTTGGATTTTCTGATTGACAAAAAAACGCCATCAGAATTTTAGTGCAAGAACAAAGCTTTTTTTGAACTTTCAAAGGATTTTAACATGATTTATACGATTGCCTTGGTAATCCACATATTGATTAGCGTCGCGCTGGTTCTGGTCATTTTGGCCCAAACCTCAAAAGGTGGTTTGGATGCCAATCTTGGCGGAGCCGCTGTGAACGTTTTTGGCGGCAGTGGCGCCTCCAAATTTCTGCGCAAATGGACCCAAATCCTCGGCGTAATCTTCGTCGTTTCCTGCCTCTTTTTGGCTTTTCAGGTTAGCAAAGCGCCCAATAAACCCACCGGCGCTGCCCAAAAGATGAAGTTTGACGAAGGAAAACAGACCGAAGCCGCGAAACCCGCCCCAGCCGAGAAAACAACTCCCGCTCCGGCGCCCAATGGCGAATAACAAAATTTTTATCATGCAGAAGTGGTGGAATTTGGCAGACACGCAAGACTAAGGATCTTGTGCCTGTAACGGGTGTGCGGGTTCGAGTCCCGCCTTCTGCACCATTAAATGGCTCCCCTCACCGGGAGCTTTTTTTGTTGACTGTTTCAGTGCCTCCCAAATAATGACGGTAATAGAAAAAAACACATGGAGGTTTGCCATGTATGGCAAAATGAAAACCGACCTGCAAAACCTGTTCGAAGAGCTGAAACAACAGGGACTGTACAAAAAAGAGCGCGTCATCACCACTCCCCAAGGCGCCAATATCGGCGTCAGCACGGGACAAACCGTGATGAACTTTTGCGCGAACAACTATCTAGGCTTGGGAAACCACCCCGAAGTGGTCAAAGCCGCCCAGGATATCATGAACGACTGGGGCTATGGTCTCGCCTCCGTTCGTTTCATCTGCGGAACCCAACAGATTCACAAGGATTTGGAGCAAAAGATTTCCGAATTCCTGGGAACCGAAGACACCATCCTCTACGTGGCATGTTTTGATGCCAATGGCGGTGTGTTCGAACCTCTTTTGGGAGAAGATTCCGCCATCATTTCCGACGAGCTGAACCACGCTTCCATCATCGATGGCGTCCGTCTTTGCAAGGCGCAGCGCTATCGCTACAAACATTCCAATATGGAAGAATTGGAACAGCATCTCATCGCCTCCCAAGACGCGAAATATCGCCTCATCTGCACCGATGGAGTTTTTTCCATGGATGGCGACATGGCAAAACTTCCCGAAATCTGCGACTTGGCAGATAAATATGACGCGCTCGTCCTGGTTGACGATTCCCACGCCACAGGCTACATCGGACCCAACGGACGCGGCACCCCGGAGGAATTTGGTGTGCAGGATCGTGTTGATCTCGTCACCAGCACCCTGGGCAAAGCCATGGGCGGAGCCAACGGCGGTTTCACTTCCGGACGCCGTGAAATCATCGAACTCCTGCGCCAACGCAGCCGTCCCTACCTCTTTTCAAACAGTGTTGCCCCCTCCGTTGTGGGAGCCAGCCTCAAAGTCATCGAACTGCTTTCCGGCTCCTCGGAACTGCGCGACCGTGTTTGGGAAAATGCCCGCTATTTCCGCGAGGAAATGATTAAAGCCGGCTTCGAAATCGTGGAAGGAAACACCGCCATCGTGCCCGTGATGCTTCACGACGAACCTTTGGCGATGAAAGTGGCTGACATGCTTTTGGAAGAAGGAATCTACGTGATTGGCTTCGTCTATCCCGTCGTTCCCAAAGGAAGAGCCCGCATCCGCGTCCAGCTTTCCGCCGCCCACACCCGCGAAGACCTGGATAAAGCCATCGCCGCCTTCATCAAGGTCGGCAAAGAGCTGAATCTCATCTAAAGGAAAACATTTGGCGCCGGCTTGCCTCTTCCTGGTTCCGGTTCCGATTGGAAACCTGGGCGACATCAGCCTCAGAGCCCTCGAAACACTGAGAAACGCTGATCTCATCGCCTGCGAAGATACGCGCAAGACCAGCTTCCTGCTCCAACATTATGAGATAAAACCAGCCAGGCTGCTCAGCCTGCACAAATATAACGAAAAGAAGCGCTTGGGTGAGATCCTCGCTCTGCTCCGCGCAGGAAAAAACGTCGCTGTTGTTTCCGATGCCGGCAGCCCGGGGATCTCCGACCCAGCCACCATTCTGGTTCAAGCCGCCATCCAACAAGGCTTCCAGGTTGTCCCTCTGCCCGGAGCCACAGCCCTCATTCCAGCGCTCACCGCCTCCGGTTTGGATTGCTCCGGCTTCCTGTTTTTGGGCTTTCTACCCCTCAAACAAAAAGACCGCCTGGCAAGGCTGGAACAGATAAAAACCTCACCCCACACCGTCGCGCTCTACGAAGCGCCCCACCGCCTCAGGCAAAGTTTGGAAGACATCCTGCGCGTCTGTGGAAACCGCCAAATTTGTCTGGCACGTGAAATCAGCAAACTGCATGAAGAGTTCGTCCGCGCCAGCCTTGAGGATATTTTGGCGGATTACGCTGTCACCGAAAAGGGCGAATTTGTCATCCTGATTGAAGCCGCTCCCGCCCCACAAACCGCTTCAGATGAGGAAATCATCGCTTTCATCGAAGCTCAGGCAGAGCGGGCGCAGAGCGCCAAAAACCTCGCCCAGATTCTGGAAGAACGTTTCGAAATCAGTCCCAACCGCGCCTATCGGCTTGCCTTGAAAGCACGGGAAAAAACAGGATGAAACCCACCCTCATCTGCGATTTTGACGGCACCCTTGCCGATTCAATTTCCGCCATCCTGGATATCATCAACAACCTTGCCCCGCGCTATGGTTTCCGCGGTTTGGATCACGAACATTTTGAAAAGCTTCGCGACCTTCCTTTTCGCAAAGCCGCGCGCGAAGTGGATTTCCCAATCTGGAAACTTGGACAGGCCATCACCTTGGTTTTGCAGGAATATCGCCACATCATCCATTCCCTGAAACCCTATCCGGGCATCGTGTCCGCCCTCAAAGAGCTCAGCTCTGGTGGCATTGGCCTGGGTTTGGTGAGTTCAAATAACACCGACAATCTTCACAGCTTTTTGAGCCATCACAACATCGGCTGTTTCGATTGGGTGGAAGGCACTCACGGCATCCTGCGCAAACATCGCAGCATCAAGGATCAAATCAAAAAACACGGTCTGAAAAAGGAAAACACGCTTTACATCGGAGACGAAGTTCGCGACATTAAAGCAGCCCGCCGCAGTGGAATCAAGGTCATCAGCGTCACCTGGGGATTGCACTCGCGCCAAAATCTGCAAAAACACAAACCGGACTGGCTAATCGACCACCCGGAAGAACTTTTGGATTTGATTCCCAAAATCCTGCCTCAAGCCCAAATTCGCTAATCCAACCACTTGGATTTTCCCTCAACATTTTGAAACGGAATTCCTGAAAACGGCTCACAATCCAAGCTTTACGCAATTCAAAGCTGTTGCCAAGATTAAAACTTGACATAAACCCACATCCGCCAGATATTGGACGCAATTAGCAAAAATAATTATAACGCATCATAAGGAGAATGAGATGAAGAAAAGCTTTCTCGTGATACTCGCACTTTTGGGCCTCTTTGCGGCCCTCACAGCCGTACCCAGAGAACTGGTTGTTGTGGAAGTGGCAACCGGAACTTGGTGTGGCTATTGTCCAGGCGCGGCAATGGGTTGCCACGACCTGCTTGAAAATGGCCACGCTGTCGCCGTCATTAAAAACCATAATGGCGATAGCTTTGCAAACACATATTCCAATGCCCGCAACAATTATTATAACCCCAGCGGCTTCCCCACAGCTTATTTTGATGGATTGAATCAGACGGCTGGAGGCAGCGCCACCAATTCCATGTATTCAAACTACCTGCCCAAGGTTAACGCCCGTCTCGCGGTTCCTTCCCACTATTCGATTAGCGCGCTGGGAAACCAGGTGGGCAGCGAATATCAGATTGCGGTGACCGTCAGCAAACCCGAAGCTGATACAAACACAGACGTCAGGCTGCATGCCGTCCTCACTGAATCGGACATCCCCTTCAACTGGGGAAACCAAACCACCGTGGATAACGTGAACCGCCTCATGGCTCCCGACCAAAACGGAACAATCATCAGCCTGGACACCGGCGAAACCACCACTGTCACTCTCACCATGACTCCAACCGCGACTTGGAACGTCGCAAACTGCGAAATTGTTTTCTTCCTGCAAAACTACTCCAGCAAAGAAATTCTGCAGGGTGTGAAATATTCCCTGGCGGCTTTGGTCGGCGCCTATCCGCTTTCCCACGAACAGCTTGATTTTCCCAATATGTATGTGGGCGGAAGCTCCGTGATTCCCGTCACCATCGTGAATTTCCAAGGCAGCCCCGCCACCGGCACCATCAGCATCGACAACCCTGCTTTCTCCAGCAGCGCAACCACTTTCAATATCCCCGCAGCTTCATCCACCACAGTGAATGTGAGTTTCACACCCACCGCAGCTCAAACTTACACCGGCACCATGACCCTCACCGGAAACCTTTACAACCATCCCAACATCGAAGTTCCGCTTTCCGGAACCGGCTTCCTGAACGACCCGCCCATCGCGCAAGACGTCCTTGTGACCGGGGCTCCCGTGATAAATCAGGAACTCACAGCCGAATACCAATTCTCCGACCCGGACGGTGACCCTGAAGGCGAATCCATCTACCAGTGGTATCGTATCGTTAACAATGTGCCCCAGGCCATTGACGGCGCCAACGAGCTTGGCTACAGCCCTGTCGAAGAAGATTTGGATTTCCCTCTTGCCTTCCAGGTTACCCCAGTTGACCAACACGGCATGCCCGGAGACCCTGTGCTGAGCGCCCACACCCTTCCCATCGAGGTTTTACCTGCTCCCCGCAATCTTCAGGGAACCTTCACGCCTCCCAACACTGTTGTGCTCACTTGGGAACGTCCTGCTCACTACGAAGGCAAAGGAATGGTTGGCTATCGCCTCTATCGCAACGGCCTCACCATCTCCACCATCACAAACCCGAACACACTCACTTTTTCAGATACCTACGTGCCCACCGGCATCCATGAATATTGGATTTGCACCCTTTTCAACAATCCCATGATGCTGTCTGATCCTTCAAACGTGGTCACCATCAATGTGGGCGTGGCAAATGATGATGAAGTCGCTTCCGCCGAATTTGCCGTAAGCGTGCATCCCAACCCCTTCCGTGGCAACGCTGAAATCGGCATCCAAAGCAAAGCCGGCGCCCCGGTTGAATTCTCCATCTACAACGCCCGTGGTCAGTTGGTTCGTAGCTTTGTAACCACTGCCGACGCCGCCGGACAGGCTCATCTCAATTGGGATGGCACCGACAACAACGGCAGCAAAGCGCAAAGCGGAGTTTATTATTTCCGCATGTCCAGCTCCGGCAGAATGAAAAACGGACGCATCGTCCTCATGAAATAAAAAATCTCTCACAATATAATCAACCCCGGCACTGCGAAGTTCCGGGGTTTTTTCTTGCTATGGATTGGGGATGAAAAAGAGGTTTTGGGCGGGGCATCAATTCCATCAATTCATCAATTCCTCTTATACCGGCGCTTTTCATAGGATAGGAATTGGGAAAATAGAACCATTTTTTATAGATTAGGGACACACAGGATGATGAGGATAAAACCCCGTCCCGACGCGTCATTCTGAGCGTCAGCGAAGAATCGAGGCCAAGGAAGGTAAAAGTCTTTAAAGAACAATCCCCCACTTCGTCCTTTAGGCTGAAAACCCTGTCCCGACGCGTCATTCTGAGTGCCAGCGAAGGACAGGTCGGAACACCGGTTTCAACCGGTCGTTGGTGCCAGATTCATCTGGCACAATGTTCTTCCGACCACCCAAATCCGCCCACCACAACCCAGTCCCGACGCGTCATTCTGAGCGTTAGCGAAGAATCTAGCCAAAGGAAGGTAAAAGTCTTCAAAGGACAATCCCCCACTTCGCCCTTTAGGCAGAAAACCCACGCCCATGCGTCATTCTGAACGAAGTGAAGAATCCAGGCTGTCAGCTTTCAAGGATTGATATAATTCCTTGGAAAGCAGCTTAAAAATCACCTTCTGAAACTTCTCATCATCCATATAGCGGCTGACAATCTTATCATTTTCCTGCAGGCGTTTCATCATCAGGTCTTTTATGGTTTGCTGGATGCCCAGTTCAAATTTATCCAGGGGATTGGCTGCGGCTGTTTTGAGGACTCCCTCATCCCGCATCGCCGTTTCTTTGATTTGCTCGAAAAAGAGGCGGTCCGCTTCGCTGAAATCCGTGCCAAAGCGTTCGTTGAGGGTTTCGATGATTTCGGAGAGGGGTTTGTCTTCTTCCTTGCTTTTGCCCGTGCCCGTTTGGGTGGGAGATTTCACCTTAACATCCTCGCCCTCAGATAAATCGATGGAGCCTTCCATCACTTTTTGCAGGCGGTAGTATTGCAATTCCACTTCTTTTTCCGGGTAGGCATCGCGGCTGTCGCTGGGATGGATGTGCGGCAGCAGAAATCTGCCAAAACTGTAGAGCATTTCCTGCTCTCTATCGGTGTATCTGATAATCTGGGTCACAAAGGCATAGAGGCGCACATAGGCCTTGAGCTTATCCCGGAATTTATCCCTGTCCTCGTCGTTGGCAAGCTGCCTGTATCTTTCCACAGCGTTTTGCAGGGCTTTCTGCATGGCGGCATGGTCGCTTTTTCTCTGCTGGTCCTTGGGTTTGTAAAAGATTTTGGCAAAGCCCTCCACTTCCGTCCAATCGTAAATCCGCATTTGGTTCAGCTCGTGTTTCAGCTCTTCCAGGTGCGCGGGGTCGGATTCGGATTCCAGTTCCGTTACGGTGTAATAGGGTTTGAAGGCTGCCAGGATATCCTCCGCCTTGTTCACAAAATCCAGCACGAAGGGCGGTTCCTTGCCGGGAAAGATTCTGTTCAGGCGGGAAAGGGTCTGCACCGCCTGCACTCCATCCAAGCGTTTATCCACATACATCGCGCAGAGCAGAGGCTGGTCATAGCCGGTCTGATATTTGTTTGCCACCAGCAGAATCTGGTAATCATCGCTGCCAAAGCGGTCTTTAAGCTGGGTTTCGGAGATGTGTTTACCGCTTTTATAGTCGATATTCATGCCCGGCTCGGTGTATTCAAGCTCGGTTTCGGGGTCAATCACGGTGCCGCTGAACGCAACCAGGGGATGCACATCGGTGTAGTGATGTTCGCTGATATAGCGCTGGAATGCCAGCATATAACGCACAGCCTGGAGGCGGCTGTCTGTGACCACCATCGCCTTGGCTCTGCCCTCAATGAGAGGCATGATGCAGCTTCTGAAATGTTCAACGATTATCTCGGTTTTCTGGCTCACATTGCGGGGATGCAGGCGCATGAATTTGCAGAGCTTTTTGGCGGCTTTTTTGGCAGGCATACTGGGGTCATTTTCGGTTTTTTTGATAATCTTGAAATAGCTGCTGTAGGTGGTGTAGCGCTGCAAAACATCCAGGATAAAACCCTCTTCAATGGCCTGGCGCATGCTGTAATTGTGAAAAGCCCTGCCCTGAGTGCCAAAAAGTTCGATGGTTTTGCCCTTGGGAGTGGCAGTGAAGGCAAAGAAGCTGAGATTGGGCTGCTTTCCGCGGGATTCCATCACCAGATTCAGTTCATCCTGCCAATCCTCAATATCTTCGGCGTGGATGGATTTATCGCCCAAAATCTCTTTCATGCCCCGTGCCGCTTCGCCGGTTTGGCTGCTGTGGGCTTCATCCACGATGATGGCATAGCGCCGGTCCGCAATCTTTTTTTGCCAGGCTTTGGATTTCAGCAGCGCCGCTTCATCCGGCTCGTCGGTGTCCCTGGCTCCGGCAATGCGCAAAAGCCCTTTGAGGATGAAGGGAAATTTTTGCAGGGTGGTGATGACAATCTTGGTGCCATCCACCAAAGCATTGGCGAGCTGTTTGCTGCCTTGGGTGATGGGGAGAACCACTCCCGAAGCATGCTCAATCTGATAAACCGCGTCCTGAAGCTGCCTATCCAAAACGACTCTATCCGTAATCACAATCACGCAATCGAAAATCAATTTATCTGTGGAGGTGTGCAGATTTGCCAAACGATGCGCCAGCCAGGCGATGCTGTTGGTTTTGCCGCTGCCCGCGCTGTGTTGAATCAGATAGTTATTCCCAGCCAAATCCGGCTTCACCTGGCCAAGCAGCCTGCGCACACAATCCAACTGGTGATAGCGGGGAAAGATGAGGGTTTCATTTTTCTGGCGCTCATTTTCGATAAAGATGAAGCTGCCCACAATCTCCAGCAGGCTGTCCGGCTGTAAAATCTCTTCCCACAGGTAGGCGGTTCTATGTCCCGAAGGGTGGGGTGGGTTGCCTTTGCCGCAATCAATCTCCTGCGGATTGGAGCCCCGATTGAAGGGCAAAAAGAAGGTTTTGCTCTTTTGAAGGCGCGTGCTCATATACACTTCATCGGTATCCACGGCAAAATGCACCAGGGCGCCTGTTTTGAAGCTCAGCAGCGGCGCGGCGGGGTCTCTGTCTTCCCGGTATTGCCTGACGGCATCACGCACATTCTGGCCGGTGCCGGGGTTTTTGAGCTCGATGCTTGCCACCGGAATGCCATTGATTGCCAGAACCATATCCAGAGACTGCTGTTTATCCGGATTAAAAAACACTTGCCGGCAGAGCTGAAAGCTGTTGCTCTGGTAAAGAGCCTCCGCCTCAGAGCTCATGCTGTGGGCAGGCTTGAAATATGCCAGCCTGAGGGTTTTGCCCTGAAACTTGAAGCCGTGCCGCAGAATGTGGAGCGTGCCCTTGCTTTTGCGTTCCTTCACCACAGCCTTGATTATTTCAGCGGGCAAAAGCTCACCGTTAAGCTTGCTGAGTTCCGCCCAGAGAGCGGCTTGGCTGTGCCTCAAAAAAGCTATGACGTGTTGGGCAAAAATGGCGTTGACGGCGTCAAAATCCTCATTGGCAACGCTGGTCCAGCCAGCCTGCATAACGGATTCGATATAGGCTTCAAAAGCCTGTTCATTGTGTTTGGACATCGTAATCTCGCAAATCTATTTTACCGGTGACGGCATGGTGGATGAGGGATGCGCGGTATTCGCGGAGGAGTTCAATCGCCCTCTCTTGTTTTTGGATGAGCGAGTCTATGTTTGCAGTTTCACGGTCAAGGAAGGAAGCAATGGTTTGTTGTTCCACAAGTGAAGGAATTAAGATTATTGAGTCTCCAATTCCAGATTTGGGTAATCCAAATCTCGTAATTCCATTTGATTTTATTTGAAATTGGTGGTTTATTACAGTAGATTGCAGTGCTCTAAACACATAACAACCATAAGCTTTACTCTTTTGAGATCTTATTATTGCAAGGTGATAACCGCACACAATATCTGATGCTGTCGATTTAACTAATGCTGGTTTTGCAATGTCTGTCCAGTCTTCAGAATCTTTCGTAATTATGATATCGTCTTTTAAAACACCGAATTTATCTATTTGATATTCAGGAGCAGTTGATTGCATTAAGTTCATTTTATTTGTGAGAAACTCGTTATTATATACATCAGTGTAGTTGATTAAGCGAACTACTGCTTCCCCATCTTTGGTTTTTTTATCTACATTGCTTACCAAAAATAAAGCCACGTGTTTTATTTTCATTACTTCCCAATGTTCTGGCACCTCTCCCAACCACTCAATCCCGGAGTCTTTCATCTTTACAGTGGGGTCCAAACCCTTGGTGACAGCTTGGGTGATGAGAGCGGTGCGCTTTTCTTTCAGCAGTTCAATCATCCGCTCTTGCTTTTGGATTAAAGCATCTATTCGGGCTGTTTCATGGTCAAGGAAAGCAGCGATGGATTGTTGTTCTGACTTTGATGGTAGGTTAACCCAAAACTTATGTATATCAGAAGGATTAACTCGTTGATGGCTTCTCGTAACGGATTGGACTCTTGCATCAAGCCTTTGCCTGTTCATTTCACTGTTTAGCAAGTAATACAGGAATCTCATATCGCAGTTCACTGGTTCAAGAGCTATAAATTCAGTTGAACATACAGTTATTATGTCTTGTGGCTCAGCAATGCAGATAGTTGCTTTGCGGGGGTTTAATTTAGATATCAATATTATCTTTTTGGTGACTACTTGTTTGGCACTATTTAGCGTGTCTGTTTGTTCATAAATACCACCACCTGTCTCTTGAACAGCTGGTATTGAATAATGAAAAACTATATCTGTTTCTATGTCTTCAGGATTTATCTGGGTTTTTTCATATTTGCTAATAGAATCTATCCTCACAATATCCCAATGCTCCGGCACCTCTCCCAGCCACTCAATTCCGCTGTCTTTATAAGTGTAGTTATTTTCTTTCATGGTTGCTACTTCCAAAGCATCTCCGTGATTCAAGTGGACTCAATCCTTTTTCTTTTTTAGTGTTTTGATTCTTTTATCAAAGTCGCTCACATATTTCTTGTCTTGTATGATACGAAATTTCTGATATTCTTTTCCCGCAATTTCTTTTGAGATTTGCGCCGATATTTTTCCAGCTCCTTCAAGGATATCATATTCATTGAATTCAAGAAATTTGTTCAGCCGCTCAGCCCAATCCTTCATGGTCATGGTGATGCGTCTTTCCGCTTGCAATTCTGCCAAATCAAGATACATGGATACTAGCCTGTTAAGTTCCCTGATCTCTTCTTCGCTTAGGTAATTTTTTGCAACCAAAACATCGGATTTCAGTATTTTTCCATGTGGTGCATTATTCCAGGTGCTCAAACCCATGTTTGGTTTTGTGCTGTCTGCTCTTTCAGCAATAATTTCCGCTGCCGTCTTTTTGGCTATCGCCCAATGCAGTTTATTTTGCACCGAGGCATAAAACCCTTGAGTAACTGGAGATTTTGGGTCGTAATCAATTGAACATTGAGCGTAGATATCAGTTATTTTTTGATAGAACCTGCGTTCTGAGGCACGAATTTCTCTTATCCGTTCCAGCAGTTCTTCAAAATAGTCCTTACCCCAATTCAAACCCTGTTTCAATCTTTTGTCATCCAAGGCAAAGCCTTTTATCATATATTCTTTGACGACTTTTGTTGCCCAAATCCTGAATCTGGTGGCTTGGTAGGAATTTACTCTATAACCCACGGCGATGATGGCATCCAAGCTATATAATCCTGTAAGGTATTTTTTGCCGTCATCTGCAGTTATTCGAATTTTTCGAATAACTGAAGTCTCATCCAGTTCACCACTTAGGAAAATTTCCTTGAGATGGTAGTTTATGGTATTAACCTCCACGCCGTATAATTCTGCCATCCTTTTTTGGCTCAACCAAAGAGATTCGTCCTCATAAAATACCTCGATACGCTGGGTTCCTTCCGGGTCAGAGTAAAATGCAATCTCAACGGGGTTTTCTTTTGTTGTTTGTTTTTTCATATCCATCAATCCCTATACTTATATTTTATTGCTGCTGAGCATCTTGGCTATCTCATCTTCCAACGCCATCATTTCCGCTTCAATTTCTGCCAGCGGGCGGGGCGGCTGATATACATAGAAATGACGGTTGAGTGGGATTTCATAGCCTGTTTTGGTTTTGGAGTGGTCTATCCAGGCATCGGATACATGGGGCAGCACTTCCCTTTGGAAGTATGAAGCGATATCCTCTTTGAGGGGGACGCTTTCCGTGTCCCGCAATTCGGGGTCAGGTTCCGGTCTGCCTTTGCTGTCGTGGCAGATGTCTGCGGTTTCGTCGCGCTCGGAAAGCGCATCCAGAATGGCTTTGAGCAGGGGAGCGGGCAAAGACAAATTGTGTTGGGAAAGGGTTTGCTTGAGCGTTTTTAGAAATTGCTCCCGGTTTTTGTGAACGGCTTCCACATCCATGGCGCTCAGTACTGATTTTATCTGCTCCTGCATGGCTTTGCCGGCTTCGATTTCAAGCTGGCGCTCGAATGGGTCCTTCTTTTTGCTTTGGGCAAGTTTGGCAAAGGCGGAAATGTCGTCCAGCTTGGCTATGCGCTGGGCAGAGGCTTGGAAATTCAGGCGCAGGGGGCGTTCCACGGTGATTTTTTGGTAGCCGAAATCCGCGTTGTCAAAGATTTTGCTGACGATAAGCGTTTGAGGCTCCCCATTGCCGGGGGATTCAAGCTTCTGGTTGGGGATGAAATCGCTGTGGATGCGGGTTATCAGGCTGATGTGGTCGAAGCGGCCATCTTCGCCGTCACCGATGATGTTGCGTTTGTTACCCAGGCTTTTGCGCATTTTGTGATAGAATTGGCGGGCGTCGATAAGCTGGATTTTGCCTTGGCGGTGCGCTTCTTTTTTGTTTGTTATAATCCAGATGTAGGTGCTGATGCCGGTGTTGTAGAAAAGCTGGTCGGGCAGGGCGATGATGGCTTCCAGCCAGTCGTTTTCGATTATCCATCTGCGGATATTGCTCTCACCGCTGCCGGCGTCGCCTGTGAAAAGCGGGGAGCCATTGAAAACGATGCCTATCCTGCTGCCGCCATCCTCCACAGCGCGCATTTTGGAAATCATGTGCATCAAAAAAAGCAGGGAGCCGTCATTGATGCGGGGAAGCCCGGCTCCAAACCTGCCATCGTAGCCCATGTTTTCATGTTCTTTGGTGATGGAAAGCTGCTGTTTTTTCCATTCCACGCCGAAGGGCGGATTGGCAAGCATATAGTCGAATTTGTGGGCGGGAAAGCCATCCTGCTCGAAGGAGCAGCCAAAACGGATATCCCCTTTTTCGTCTTTGATGAGCATGTCTGAACGGCAGACGGCATAGGATTCCTTGTTCCAGTCCTGACCAAAGAGGTGGGGCTGGGCATCGCGGTTAAGCTCTTTGATGTGGGTTTCCGCGGCAGTGAGCATGCCTCCGGTTCCGCAGGCGGGGTCAAAGATGGTTTTCACCACATGGCTTTTTGCCAGGTCTGCTTCCGGACTGAGGAGCAAATTCACCATCAGTTTGATGACTTCGCGGGGTGTGAAATGCTCTCCGGCTTCTTCATTGGATTGCTCGGCGCCCACGCGGATGAGCTCTTCAAACACAAGGCCCATCTGCATATTATCCACAGCCTCGGGGCTGAGGTCAAGTTCATCATTTACAAAGCGCTGCAGCACGAGATAGAGCAGGTTTGCCTCATGCAGGCGCTCTATTTGCACAGAAAAGGCGAAGTTTTCAATAATCTTGCGCACATTGGGGGAAAAGTCGTTGATGTAGGATTGCAGGTTGATGGCGATGTTTTCGGGGTCATCCAGGAGTTTCTTCATGTCCAGCCTGGATTTGTTGTAAAAGGGAACGCCTGTAATCTTTTTTAGGCTTTCGTAGATGATGCTGTCGGATTTGCCATAAAGGTGCGGCAGCTCTTCCAGAACCTTGTCCTTGGTGGGCGCAAGAACGCAATCAAAGCGCCGGAGCACCGTAAAGGGGAGGATTACCTTGCGGTATTCATTGCGCTTGTAGGGACCGCGCAGAAGATTGCAGATGCTCCAGATGAAAGACGCGATTTGGGAATGAGATTGGACCGCCATTATTGCCAGCCCGTTCTTGAATATAGCGAAATAAATATGTCTTGGCTTGGCTCTTTCAAGTCTATCATTAGAGGCTCCAAATTTATTGATATTTTAATAATTTCATAAATCTGCATTGAGCTAATCTGTCAACCAAAAATCAGTCTTATAACTGATTAGCCTTGTTTTTTTGTAAATCCGGGGGTTTTTGAAGGGTGAGGCTTTGGGACGTGGATTTTGAAATTCGGGCTGGGTGGTGGTTTGCAGGGTTTGGGTGGTAGTGGGCGGAGTTGGGTGGTCGGAGGCACATTCTTTATTGCCGAATCCTGGATTCCTCCCTGCGGTCGGAATGACGGTCTGGCACGGGTTTGGGGGGTGAAGTGGCGACTGTTGGAACACCGGTTTCAACCGGTCGTACCGCCGGATTTATCCGGTGGAAAAGGGAAGCGTGGTCACCTCATTGTCCCAGATGAATCTGGTGGAAAAGTGTGGCGGTTTGTTTATTGTGCCAGATGAATCTGGCACCAACGACCGGATGAATCCGGTGCTCCCACAAGGACTGGATTCCTCACGTGCGTTCGGAATGACGGTCTGGCGCTGGTTTGAGTGGTGAAGTGGAGACTGTTGGAACACCGGTTTCAACCGGTAGGAGCCGCCGGATTTATCCGGTGGAAAAAGGCGGCGGGTTTTCCCCATTGTGCCAGATGAATCTGGCACCAACAGCTGGATGAATCCGGTGTTCCGGCGCTTTCGTAAACTATATATAAATTAGCGTTATAGGCGAAATCTGCATGAACCCAAATCCCCTTTTCATCCTCATCATCCTGTGTATCCCTAATCTATCAAAAAAAATCCGCGAGAACCCCCATTTTGTTACCCACTATATATAGAGGGGCTCTTTAGCGTGGCTCATGAATGCCTCATACATGCCCCGGAAACATCCTTAACGGCACAAAGGATGTTCCCGGGATAGTATCGGGTTACTTCGGAGCTGGAATCAAGGGAGCTTAATGGGATGGGAACCGATGTTTAGGTGAAATCCTTTTCTCGAGACAAGAAAAAAACAGGGAGGAGTAAAATGAAGACAAAAATAAGGAACATTCAGGGACAAAGCCGGAATAACGCCCACACACAGGGGCGTCAAATCTTTGTCAGAACTCTTTGGAAGGGTGTGTTTTGAAATATTTTCCGCGTTTTTGGCGATTTTCTTTCATTCCCGGCTTGACAAGCAGCTTTACTTTTTTATTTTGCACCCAAATACAAGGGAGATGAAAATGATAATAGACCGCCGCTACCGCCTTTTGGAAAACATGGGCTCCGGACCGCTTGGCAGCGTTTGGCGCGCCATGGACCTTCGAAGCGGAGCCATTTTGCGTTTGAAGCTGTTCCAAGACCTTTGGGGAGAGGAATCCAGCGGGATTTTCAGCGCCTTTGGAATGTGGCGTCGCCGCTGTTTGCGCCATCCGAACCTGCTGAGTGTTTACGATTTTGGACGGCAGGACGACGGCCTCTACATGGTGGGGGAATATTTTCAGAACGCATTAACCCTGAGCGAAGGAGGCTTCGCGGCGGGACGTGAGGCGGAGGTTTGGGAGCTTTTGGCGCGGGTTTGTCTGGGTTTGGACGCACTTCACCGCCAGGGAATGACGCATGGCGCCCTGAAAGCGGAAAATATCCTTTTTCTGAAAACGAGGCAAGGCCTCGAAGTAAAGCTGGCTGACCACGGTTTTGGCGCTCCCAGCACGGCGCCCTGGAATCTGCCCCTCCGTCAAGGCGATGAGAGCGGGAATCTTAGCCTGCGTTCCGGAAGCTTTTCCCCGCAGGACGACCTGTTTTCCCTGGGCGCGGTAATCTATCGCATGCTCACGGGTAGGGACCCTTTCAGTTCACGCCAGATTGAAGCGATGCGAGGACAGGGTCGGCGCTGGTTTTCGCCGCTTTATCCCAGGGAATTGGACCCGGGGATTCCCATGGCTTTGCAAAATCTATGTCTCAGGCTTTTGGCGCCGGAGGCTGAAAACCACGTCCAAAGCGCGGCGGAGGTTCTTTCCCAAATCGAGCGCGCCAGCGGACGAGAGTTTTCTCCTTCAGCGGGAGGAGGCTTGGCAAATTCCATCCGCCATGGAGGCAGCGTGACCCGTGGCGACGAGCTGGGCAGGCTTATGGACCAGCTTCCCAGACAGGATGTGGGCGCGGGAAAAACCGTGTGTATCCTGGGCGGGGAGGGAATGGGCGCCAGCGAATTGCTCAGCCTGTTCCGTTATGAGATTTTGGGCGGGGAACAACATATTTTCGACTACCATTGCAGTCCCAGCCAACGTGACGCCTTTTTCGCGCTGATTAAGGAATATCTGGGGTCGCTGTCGGCGGAAGAGCTGGAGAAATATCAAAAGACCGAGGGGATTTCGCCCCGGATGCGTGCCTATCTCTTTGCCGAAAATGAGCAGGAAAAAGGTGGGATGGAGCCTGGATTCCCGGATGACGATTTTCAGAGCTTGTCTCCAGCGAAAGTGAGCAAACTTTCCGTCGAAGCCCATCCACCCTTGATGGCGGATTTTGATTTTGCCAAGAGGATGATTGGTGAATTGGCGCGGATTAAACCCGTTGTTTTCGTTATTCGAGACATCGAACACCTCCACCCCCACAGTATAGATTTCATCAACTTCCTTGCGCCCTGGGTGGCTCAACAGCCCATTTTAATCCTGATGAGCAGCAGCGATTTGAGACAGGTGAAGCTTATCCGCCATCCGGTGTTAATCCAGCTTCACATGTTCAGCGTTTCCCAAAGCGCGGCGTATGCCAAAAGCCTGGCGGGCTGGGAACTGGAGGAGGGTTTTTCGCAATGGCTACACCGGCGTTCGGGCGGAAACCCCTGGATGATTCGGGAAATTTTGGCTTCTTTGGCGGAAAAGGGAGATTTCAGCCCCGGTAAAAGCCCCGCAGCCCAGGCGCTGGAAGGCTTTGAACTGCCCGCTGAACCGCTGGAATCCATCTACGCCAGCATGAGCCGCTTGAGCCCGGGGGCATATCTGAACCTTCAAAAACTGTCCATCGTGCAGACACCCATTTCCAGCGGACTGATTCGCCATATCTGTAAGCTTGGCGACAGTGAGCTTTACGGGCTTCTCAGCGAAGCGAAATTCAACGAGATTCTCCAAAAGGAAGGAAAACAACACTATTTCACCTTTGTGGAAACCAAGGAAAAATTCTTTGAACAGTGTTTGCCCCGGATGCGGAAGTTGGTTTCACTGAGGGTGTTACAATATTTTGAAGCCACCAAGGTGGAAGACCTTGCCACCTGTCGGGGCTTGATTGAGGGAGCCAGAATCGCCGAGGATATGGCAAGCGAAAGACGCTGGCTCTTGAGGCTTTACGAGCTTTTCTGTCAGGACCATCTGCAACAGGAAGCTTTCAATTCCATCGCGGAGGTTTTGAGGCTCCATCTGGATCGAGGGTTGGAGCTTTCCCCCGCAGAATTGGCGAGCGATTTGGGCAAATTCCACCGGATGTTGGAATTCACCGCCAGCCTGACGGAGACGGATTTGCTTTTGCATAACCAGGATAAACTGCCCAACTGCTTTGAGAAATTTGGGCTTTTGGGAACCCTGGTCTTGTTTCAAGGGGACACGAAAACGGCTTTGAAACATTATGAGAGAGCGGAGAAACTGGCGGCAACCCCGGGTCAAAAGGCACGGGCGCGGCTCTGGCAGGGACAAATCCACGCCCGGCTGAACCCTCCGAGATTGAAAAAAAGCCTCGCCGGTTTGGAGCTGGAAAGCGTTTCCTTTGCCTGTCAGATCAAGGTGGCAACGCTGATGTCTGCCTATGATGTGTATGAAGATGGCCACGACCTCGCCGCAAAAAGGCTCGAGGAATTTCTGGCTCAGCAAAGCCCCAGCCAGGAAACGGACGCCATGATTGAGCTGGCTTCGCTACATAACGCTCTGGGCGAAATTTACAGCATTCAAAAGGATTTGGCTGAGGCGGGTGAACACTTTGGCATCGCGCTGAATATCTGGAACAGCTATAATATCCGGCGCCATCTGGCTTGGATTCATAATAATCTGGCGGATTTGGACCTCAAACAGGGCTTCACCGCCACTGGACTGGCTCACGCTGAGAAAGCCTTCGCCTACGCCAAAGACCGTGGAAACCGCCTGGCGATGGGCAGAGCGCTTTTGAACCAGGGTGAGGCGAAAATCAAGATGGGCGCGTTTGAGGAAGCGGAAACCCTCCTCTTGGAAGCCCAGGAGCTTATCAAAGAGCTGAAAGCGGAAAAATATCTCGTTTCCATCGAACGCAACCTGGCGCTGGCCAAGAGCAAAATTATCGGTTTCGGACATTATTATAACTTCATCGCGCAGCGTGAACCGAAGCTGGTTCAAGGCAATATTTCCCAAATCAACCCCCTGGTGAAAACTTATTTTTACTATTTGAACGAAATCAATAACCCCAAGAAGCTGAGCAACCTGATTTTGGGAAACACGCAGATTGATTATGTCCAAATCCATGAACAGGAGTTTTATCACAACGCGCTGAGCCTTTTGGCGATGTCGGAGGGCGACCACGACACCGCGCTGAAACAGCTTAAATTGGCGCTGCGCTTTGCCGGACAGATTAACAATCATTATGCCATGGCGGTTTTGAGCGTGTTACAGGCGACCTGTCACTATGGCTTGGGACAGCTTGACCGCGCCGCGGAGATTCTGCGCAAAGCCAAGCCGGAAATCGAGCAGCGGAACTATCTGTATTGGCAGTTGAGCCTCCAGATTTTGGAATTGAAACTGAAGCTGACTGACCCTTCCCAGGGCTTGCGGGAGCTTTTACGCCAGCTAAACGATTGTCTGGCACGCTGTCAGAGCTTGAAGTATTACCAATTGGAAGTTCAGCTTAGACAGATGAAAATCCAGCTTCTTTCCAAAATCGGAGCGAGCCAGGCGGCGCGGGAGGAATTTCGCCAGTATCGCCAACACCTGGAAACCATCACGCGGGACATCGACCCTCAGGACCGACTGAACTTTTTGGAGGTGAGCCAATATCACTGCGCAGACCCCGCTCTTTTCAAAACAATGCCCATGGCTTCCCGCCAAAGCAGCAACAGGCTGAGACTGAATGAGATATTGTTCGACACCTCGAATGTGAACAGCCTCCAGAGGGTTAAATTCCTCATCGGCAAGGGAATCAGCCAGCTCATTGGGCCTTGGAGCTTTGTCCTGATGGCGTGGTCGGAAAAACTGGGCGCCTACCAGGATTTCCTCAGCCAAAACGCCCAGCTTCCGCTTCCCGGAGAATTTGGCGAGCATATCGAGGAAGCGTTCCAAACTCAGAGCCTGCAAAGTTTTGAACATCAAGGGAAACATATTGTTGTCCTGCCTTTGGGCACATCCAGCCGCAGGGTTGGCCATCTGGTTTTGAGCGACGGCGGCGAACTGGAATACACTCCGGGTGAATTGGAGCTTTTGGACAACATGAGAGCGCCGCTGACCGCCATGTTGGTGAGAGCCTGGGACTATTCCGAGCTTTATCTGCGCATGGAAAAGATGAACCGGCTCATCGAGCTTTCAAACGAGCTGGTGAACACCAAAAATTTGAGTGAACTGGAACAGGGCATGGTTTCCGCCGCCATTGAACTCACCGGCGCCACCAGAGGCTTCCTGATTAAAAAAGACGCCGAGGGAAACAACTTTTTCCAGGTTCAACTGGATATGAATGGCCAGATTATGAGCACCGCGTTTGGGGTCAGCAAAACCGCGTTGGGAATCTGTCAGAGCACGCAAAGTGAGCTGAAATCCACCAACGCGCCCATGGATAAACGGTTTGAGGATTCCTTCAGCGTTCAGGATTATGGGATTCAAACCATCTTTTGCACGCCCATTCTTGAGCAGGATTACAGCGGCTATCTCTATCTGGACAACGCCGGGGAAAGCAATCGCGAGATGTATTTGAACGAGGAATTCACACGGCTTTTCATCCGGCTTTTCCAAAACGCCATCCAAAATTCCCTGCAATATTCTGAACTCATCCAAAAAAGCGCGGAATTGAGCAATCTGGAACAAGCCAAGGATTATTTTACCCATATCGTGAGCCATGAATTCAACACCCCGCTCTTTATGTTGCAAGCGGCGCTCAACCGCCTGAAACAACAGGAACCGGAAGCCAAGGGAAAACCCTGGACACAGCTTGAGGACGCGGTTAGAAAGCTTTCCATCACGGTGGCGGACATCCAAACCATGAACCGCTATAACCTCACGGAAAAGCTGCCCAAAAAGCAGATTGACCTGGAAGAGATTTTGAGACAGGTTCACCAACAGATTGAAATCCTCACCCGCGAGCGCAGGCTTCACATCCGGGTGGAACTGGAAAAGGATTTGCCTCTGCTTTGGTCCAGTTGGTCTGACCTGCATCTGATGATTTACAACATCGTTCTCAACGCTGTCCGCTTTACAAACGACAACGGGATTATCACGATTGGCGCGCGCCGCTCGGCCTTACCACAGGAAACGATTGATGGCCAGGAGACCCTGGTTATCTTTGTGAAAGACAACGGCATCGGCATTTCACAACGCCGTATCCGTGAGGTTTTTCAAAAATACTATGAACTTGGGGATATTTACGCCCACAAAAGCGGCCTGGTGTCCTATCGCAGCAGCGGACTGGGATTGGGATTGGCGGTTTCCAAACGCATCGCCGAGCTCCATGGTGGTCGCATTGAGATTCAAAGCAAGGAAAATGAGGGCACATCTGTGTTCATGATTTTGCCAAACAAAAAAGGAGGATGAGGCTTGGGCAGTTCGAAGTTTTTCACCCACAAACCCCACCGCAGGCTGGGGAATCTGTTCCCCGCTGTTTTGACGCTGGTTTTCGCGCTGTTTATCTTTGGCGGTCTTTGGGGTCAGTCCATTCGCGAAACCGATGAATTTAACTATATCACGGAGCTTTTCTATAGTCCCGACGCGGATTCCGAGGAGCTTTGGGAGGAAATTGAGGCTTTTTCAAACCGCTGGCCGGATTCGCCGTATGACGAGTTTATCAGCTATATGAAAGCGAATATGGCTCTGCGCAAGGGCGATATCGACCAAAGTGGGCTGATTTATGAGGAATTGCTTTCCCGGGATGTTCATCCCGCAATTTTGCCCGATATCTTGTTAAACTTCGCCATCGTGAAATATCATCAAAGCCTCTTCCCCACGGCGTTGGAGCTTTTGGACGATTTGGAGACTTTGGCGCCCCACCCTTGGTATGAATATCAGGCAAAACTGTGGCGTGGGCGCGTGAAAGCCATGCAGGAACTATGGTTCAGCGCCGCTGAGGAATATCAAAAAGCCCTCGCCATCGACGCGGAGGAAGCGAGGTTCGATTATTACAAGGTTCTTTTGGCTTTGGGACGGGATGAAACCGCCACGGCGATTCTGGATTCGCTTTCCACCGGGGACCCGGATTGGGAAGATTATCACGGAGCCTGGCTGGACCGGCTTCTTACCGAGGGTCGCTATGAGGATTTTGAAACTCATCTGGATTCTTTGGATGCATTGTTCACAAACACCCCGGTTTTTGGCTTGTTGAGGACGCGTAAAGCGCTTTTAATCCATGATTATGACAGCGCCAGGCTGGTGATGGATAATCTGGAGGACTCTGGTGAAATCGGGCTTTTCTATCACGCTTTGCTTTTGGAACAGGACGGAAATCTGGGCGCTGCGGATTCCATTTTCCGCTTTATCCAAATTTCTTCCGACCCGGATTTGGCTGTTCTTTCCTATTTTGAGCGGCTTAAAATCATCTATGAGAAAAACCCGGAATCTGCCATCCATCAGCTTCAGGATTATCTGGATAAAAGACAGGATAAACGGGGTGAAGCGCTGCATATTTTGGGGCAATTCCGTTTTAACGCTGGGGATTATCTGGGCGCGCTGAAAGCCTTTATCGAGGCGTCAAACCATATTTTACCCGTCGCCATTGCGGAGAAAAACCAGATTCTTGGCGCCCGCTGTTATGACGCTTTGGGACAAACAAAGCTTTGCGTTGAGACCTCCAACCGCTATCTGAACAGCCATCCCCAGGGAATCTACCGTGACCAAGCTTTTTATTATCTGGCGAAAAACTCACCTGAGGAGCCGGAGCTTGCCAAACTGAACTATCAAAGGCTTTTAAGGGATTATCCGGATTCGCCGTTTGCAAACCAGGCTCGCTTCGCCCTGGCGGAAATCCATTTTTACGCCTCGGAATACAAGAGGGCCATCGAGCTTTATCAGGATGTGGTTCCCAGCGAGGAGAATCAGGCTGTTCTGAGCTTGCGCTTGGCTCAGGCGCATTATTTTGACAGGGATATCGCTGGCGCTGAGGCGATTTTGGAAGAGAATCCGGAGCTTGATGAGGATTTTGAAACGGCTCTCCTCAGGGCTGGAATAGCTTTTTCCAAAAAGGATTTCGAGCAGGCGTTGAAACTCTTTTCCGAGGCGCGCTCAATTTCATCAACTCCGCAGCAAAATACTGAGGCCAGGTCTTATGAGGCCTATACATTATATCACATGGGCAGACACGGTGAGGCCTCGCAGGTGTTTTTGGAACTGGCAGACAGCGGAGAGAACGCCGATATCTACCTCTATCAGGCAGCAAAATCCGCCGCTCAGGGGAAGCAGTGGCTTCGCGCTTTGGAAATCTATGACCGTTGGCTGGATGAATTTCCGGATTCCGAGCTGTTCCTGAATGTTTTGGCGGATATCGCGGTGACGAATTTTAACCTGGGGCGCTATGGCGAATCGCTTTCCGGCTGGTTGAATATCCTCAGACGCTTCACTTCCAACACCTTTGTGGCGGATGAAGATATGCCTCTCTTGGCTGAGGTTTTCACCGGAATCGAGACCAGTTCCCGCAAATTGACGGGATATGACCACATCGAGGAAATCTCGCAACTCATCGACAGCTTCAAAAGCGATTATATCAAGTTTGAGCTGGAATATATCCTGGTGAAGCTTTATGCCAATGCCGAACTTTGGGCGGAGCTTCTGCGGGAAGCTTCTCAATTCCGCCAAAGCTTGGACCTGCCATCGCAAAGACAAAATGAATTCGACCGCCTGCTTTTGGAATCACTCATGCGTTTGAACCGACTTGAGGAAGCGGACAGCCTGGCCATCGAAATCCATGAACGCGCTCCCAGCCAGGAATTGATGATACAATGGGCGGAACTGGCAGAGATGGCTGGAGATACCGAATTGGCGCAGGAACGCTATTTGAAGGCCTTCCAGATGGCTCCTGAGGCTGGTATCTGGCTTAGTTTGCTTGACCTTTCAGCCCAAAACCATTGGTTGGATTTCCCCAATCTGTGGGAGTTGGGAGCGGAATGGCAGGAGCTTCATCCTCAGTCACATCTTCAGCGGTTGGGTTATCTGTTTGAAACGGGAAACCTGGACGAAGCCAGCGCTTTGGCGGATTCACTTTTGGACAGCCAAAGCAACCCCTGGATTCGCGCCCACGCGGAAATCTGGCTGGGTAAAGCTCTCTTGGAAAAAGGCGAAGCCGCCGCGGCTCGCAGAGCCTTTCAAAGAATCCGGCTGCTTTGGCAGGAATTTCCGGATGTCCACGCCCAGGCTTGTTATTACAGCGTTTTGAGCCTCATCGCTTTGGATGAACTCCAGGAAGCCCGTCTGGCTTTGGCAGAATACAGTCCACTGCTGGATTCCGAACAGCTTTCGCATCTCGAAACCCTGCTTCAGGAAAACTAAAGGCAGATTATGCGTAAGATTTTATTATTTCCGCTATTCTTGTTTGCCTGCCTGTCGCTTGTGGCTCAGACTTATGTTTTGCCATCCTTGGAAATCCGCTCCGAAGGCTCGCTTTTGGCGCCATTTCCCAAAAAACCCGTGTCTTTCCCCCAGAAAGCAGTTCCAGACAGTCTTTTACCCCAAATCCCGGCGGTTTATTCCCTGCGTCACAACCCACCCAAACCTCAAGCGGGAACCCGGCATCCCTACCGTCTGGAACTGGATATGGATACCTCTGTGCGGACATCGCTTAGCTTCAGCCAGCGTCCAAAAAATCACTTCCTTAGCTTCTGGAGGCTGGATGGGGATTTTTCTGTACCCGCCACAGATTATTATCGTTCAGCGCTTGCTTTGGGCATCAACACCCGCAGCGGTGAAATCCTGCCTTCCCAGCATCAATTTAGCTTTCAAAAGAGCCAAACCGCTGCCTTCACGGGGGAAACATATTCCTATTCCACCCAAAAGAACTTCGAATCCATCGATTTGGGCACTGTGGATTTTAATGATGTCCGTTCCCGTTTGAGTTTGGAAAAAACATCCCAAAACCTTTATGAAGAAAGCTTTTCCAGTTTTAACCTCGGCTTAAATCATTCGCACATTCAGCGTTTTGAGGGACAGAGCTTCGCCAATCGTATTGTTTTTCAGGAAAGGGAATTGGGATTGGCGCTTCAATATCGCGCGCCTTGGCTTCAAGACTGGCTTCCCAGATTTGACCTGGGTTTGATGACAGATTTTCACCATATTCTACCCGCTTTGGATGTTCACAAAAGGTTGATTTTCCCCGGCGGCAAGTATCTGGAAATGGGGAATAAAACCGAGATTAAAGCCTTTTCCCGGCATGAAGTTTCCGAAACTTTGCCCTGGGTCTATCTTCCTTCGCGACCCCGGCTCGAAATGAAGCCTCTGGATTTGTATCTGCAGGCTTGGAAAATCGGGAATGGAACCTTACTCCGCCACGCTGGTTTGGGTCAAAACCTTCGTTTTTCCTATAACCAGCCTGATGTTTACGCTTCCGAGTCTCAGGCTTTTTTGCGCCAAGCCAGAGTTTTTGGCTGGAAATTGAGCGGTGAAGCAGGTTTGAACATTAAAGGCTGTCGTCTCGACCAAGATTTAGCCCTTGACCTTCAATGGCTCAAAACCGATACTTGGGGTGTCAGGCCATATTCTCCACGCTTGAAAGCGAAAACCCAGGCTTCCTATGCGCTGAAAGAGCTGGATATTTGGACGTCCTTGAACCAGCGCTGGCTGAGCCAAGACGAAAGCGGACAGTCACTTCCCAATGTGTTTGACCTCAGTTTTGGCTTCACCTGGCCACTTCTTCCCGACCTTCGCCTCAGCGTGAGTCTGGAAAACCTTTTCGACACAAAATACCCAGCCCCGGGTGTTCTTCCAGAGTCTGGACTTGGCTTGCGTTTAGCCTTTCGTTGGCTGCCTTTGGATTAGTTTGATGGACAGACACAGCCACCGGAAACGATAATATTTTAGGAGACATACATGCGTAAATTGGATTTGAATATAGAAAGAAAAAGAAGCGTTGAATTCATCCGCTCCTACCTCAAAGAAGCTGGATTCAACAAAATAGTGTTTGGGCTTTCCGGAGGCTTGGATTCCGCTGTGGCTGGAGCTTTGGCGGTTGAAGCCCTGGGCGCGGAGAACGTGATAGCGGCGATTTTACCCTATAAAAACAGCGCCTCGGCTTCCTTGGAACACGCAGACCTGATGGTGCAAACACTTGGCATTCAAAGCTATAACATCGACCTCACCGCCATGACAGACGCCTATTTCGAGCTTCATGAGCCTCAGGCTGACCGCGCTCGCAAGGGTAACTGGCTGGCACGCATGAGGATGTGTGTTCTTTTTGACCTCAGCGCCAAACACCGGGCGCTGGTGATGGGAACGGGAAATCGCAGCGAAATCATGGTTGGCTATTTCACCTTGTTTGGCGACGCCGCCTGTGCTTTCGAGCCCATCGCGCATCTTTATAAAACAGAGGTGGCGAAACTTGCTGAGCTTTTGAGAATCCCGCAGCAAATTATTAACAAAGCGCCCAGCGCAGACCTCTGGGAAGGTCAATCCGACGAAGAAGACCTGGGTTTCACTTATCCTGTTTTGGACGAGGTTTTGGATTTTTTGGAGACTTCAGTTTTGGAAAATACCCCTGATGAGAACTTGAAGTTTCCCCGCCAAATATATGAAACTGTGGCTAAAATGGTGAAAGCCACGGCGTTCAAACGCGTTTTGCCACCTTCCTTGGAGATGAAATAATGCTTTTGGGACATCAACGCTGCTTCAAATGTCGGGCAGAGCGCGGTGTGCGCCAATGTCCACGGTTTAAAAACAAGGTGATTGGCTGGAAATGCTGTCTGGAACTGAGGGTGGATTCGCGCTGTCCTCAAGATTGTCCCTATGCCGTAAAAGCGGATGGAGACAGCCCCTTCCCCACTTTTCGAGCGGATTCAAACACAGAATTCATGCAGACTGTCACCAGATACATCGACCTTTGGATATATAAAAACCAAGAGGAATTGGATGGCCAAAACCCCGCGGAACTCGCAGCTCAGGATAAAGATAGAGTCATGGCTTGGCTGGCGAAATATAGCTTTCCGGCAAACTTTCCCATGGCTTATCTTTTGGAAAAACTTGGCTTGCCTCACGAGCCTATTGATGAACCGGCCAGCCCGGAAACGGTCAGTTTTGATTTCTTGGACGCGGTCATCGCGTATGACTTGGAAAAACTGCGCTCGATGACGCATAATGACGTTGATAATCCGGAGCTGGCAAAGCGTTACCAAACCATCATCAGTAAAATAACTGATCTCAAAAAACTGCGCAGTTATCAGGTTTTACACGCCGGCGCGGCAGACGATGGCATCAGCGCGATGGTGGTTTTGGAGTTGAATCGTAAAAAACTCTGGGCTATCCTGCTTTCCGCCGCAAGTGGAGAGTGGAAAATCCGCCAGAGCTATAACGGCGGTCCCCACCTTTTCTATGAGCAAAACAAGCTTTTTCAAGACCTGGCAGAGCTTTTGGCAAATGGCAAAACTGAGCAGACGAGGGAGCTTTTAAGGCAAAATATGGATTTATATCCCGACTGTGCAGACCTTTACTATTATCGCGCTCTTTCCTGGCAGTTTGAAAAGGATTTCAACAAAGCTCGTGAAGATTTTTTAGACGCCCTGGCGCTGGATAACCATTTTTACGCGGCGGGACTGTCGCTTTCCGCGCTCTATCTCACCGAACGCAAACTTCAGCCAGCCAAGGATTTGCTCACCTGGCTCCATGAAGAACGCCCCAACGACCTGAATGTGAAAAACAACCTGGCAGCCTGCGAAGCGGGACTGGGTAATGTGGAAAAAGCCCGTCAAATCTGGCTGGATATCCTGAAAACGGCACCAACCTATGAAGCCGCCCAAAAAAACCTTGAACGCTATCCCGGCTGAAGCTTTGGGGTTCATGAAACGAGCCTTGCGTCTGGCAGAAAACGCCAGAGGGCTTTGTTCGCCGAATCCTTTTGTGGGCGCGGTGTTGGTGAAAAACGGCAAGGTGATTGGTGAAGGCTGGACCCAGGAATATGGAAGCGACCACGCGGAAATTCAGGCTCTCAAAATGGCGGGTAAAAACGCCCGTGGCGCCGAGATGTATGTCACCCTGGAACCCTGTTCACATCAGGGAAAAACGCCACCCTGCACCAAAGCCATCATCGCGGCGGGAATCAAGCGTGTTTTCATCGGCATTTTGGACCCCAATCCGCTTGTCAACGGACGGGGTGTTTCGCGGCTCCGGGAGGCTGGAATCGAAGTTGTGACAGGGTTTATGGCGCCGAAAATCGAAACTCAGTTCGAATCCTACCTTTGTCGGGTTTTAAAGAAAAGGCCTTTTGTAATCTGGAAGGCGGCGCTTTCTCTGGATGGAAAATACGCCGCTCAGGATGGCTCATCCCGCTGGATTAGCGGAGAGATTTCCCGCAAAAGAGTCCATCGTTTGAGAGAGGCTTCGGATGTGGTTCTAACCGGGATTGGAACCGTTTTGGCGGATGACCCGATGCTCAATGTTCGCCTCCCAAAATCACGCCACCAGCCGCTGCGCTGTGTTCTGGACCCGGGTTTGAGATTGCCTCTGGATTCAAAACTGGCAAAAACTGCCCAGAATATCCCCACTTCCGTTTTCTGTATAAACGGGATGGAAAACACAGAAAAAGCCTTGACCTTGAAAAAGCTGGGATTGAAAGTCTTCCCTGTCACGGTCGGAGACGTTGGTTTGGATTTAAACCAGGTCTTAAAACAGCTTTTCGAACTCGGACACAGCCAGGTTTTATTGGAATCCGGCAGCAATTTGGCGTCCTCATTTTTCGCCCAGGGTCTGGTTGATAAAATCCACATCTTTCTTGCGCCCAAGCTGATTGGTGGTGAAAGAGGCATACTCTCCGAACTGGATTTACCGAACATCTCCCAAGCCATTTCCTTGCGCAAGCTCTCCACCCGAAAAAGCGGTGAGGATATCGAAATCATCGCCTATCCTGATTTCTCTTGAGCATATTATTTGGGAATAAAACCTGGCCTTTTCCTTTGGACAAGGCTGTTTTTCGATTATTATTATCTTAAAATGATTAAATGAAAATAAGGAGACATCAATGAAGATTGTCCACTACACTCAGGAAGATTTGGTGCCCGTGAACGCAGAAGGCGCCAGAAACACAAAAATGCGTTGGTTGATTGCCCAAAAAGACGGCGCGCCTAATTTTGCCCTGCGCATCTTCGAGGTCGAACCCAACGGTCACACACCTTTCCACATCCACGATTGGGAACATGAAGCCTTCGTGGTCAGCGGAAAAGGCACGCTGCAAACAGATGAAGGAGACAAGCCCTTTGCCGAAGGCGACGCCATTTTTGTGGATCCCGGCATGCGTCATTCCTTCAAAAACACCGGTGACGAACTCTTAAAATTCCTCTGCATTATACCCCACGAACAGTCGGCACCAAAGAAATCTGCCAATCCCTTCGCGGACGAATCCGCGGACAACTGTTAAGCCTTTTTGGATGAAGCGGGTCTGTCTTTGCGGATGGACCCGCCTTTTTTATCAAATAAAAGTTGACGCGAGAGCCGCCTGTGTTTTTATGGTTTGAACAACTGAATTTTACGATGAAAATGAAGCAAGGAGAATAGATATGTCCAAAGACAACCGTCGTGGAAAAGGCGTAAAAAACCTTCCCAACCGCGGTCGCGGTGAGTGCCCGGTTTGCAATCGCAGCGGGATTAAGCTGCTCAACGAGGTCAAAGTGGGCGAACAAACCGTGAAGGTTTGCAAAAACTGTCGCCACATTGCCGCCACACGTCTGGGCGCCTAAGGCTTCCAGCCCTTTCAAAACACTTCAGATCGCCCTGGGATGGTTCTTTGGGTGATCTGTTTTTTTATCCCAAAATATGAGACCACTAAAAGCACTCGGTCAAAACTTCCTGATAGAACCCACCATCGCGGAAAAGATTGTGGAAATGTCTGGAGTTCAGGCAGGTGACTTGGTTTGGGAGATTGGACCGGGACAGGGCATTCTCACCCGGGCGCTTTTAAAAACCGGGGTTTTCGTTCGCGCCATCGAGCTTGACAGCAGATTAGAGCAGCCTTTGCGAAAAGAATTCGGAGATAAGGTCAGCTTTATTTTTGCGGATATCCTGAAGCTGGATTGGAAGCGGGAAATCGAGAAAGCCGGAGCTTCCCTCAAACTGGTGGCGAATATACCCTACCACATCAGCTCTCCCCTCTTGAAGAAACTGGAGGAAAACCACCAGGCTTTTGATTCCATCACTCTCATGCTGCAAAAAGAGCTGGCACAACGCATCTGTGCCAAGCCGGGAAGCAAAGCCTACGGAGTGATGACCCTGCGCCTGAAACGCATCTTCGATGCCGAACTTCTTTTTGAACTGGGACGCGAGAACTTCGAACCCGTCCCCAAGGTCGATTCAGCCGTCATCAATTTGCGAACCAGAGCCTCAAAACCGCAGATTAAGGATGTGGAAAAGTATCTCAGGCTCATCGACGCAGCTTTTTCACACCGTCGCAAAACCTTGCGCAACAACCTGTTACCCATCCATGGCAAAGAAGCCGTCCAAAACCTGGAGCTTCAAAGCGGCATCAATCTTTCCCGTCGCGCGGAGACACTTGATGAAGAAGAATTCATCGCTCTGGCTGATCTTCTTTAGCATTTTGCCCGGGCTTTTAATGGCGCAGACCAATCTTCTGGAATTTGGTCTTTCCAGCGGGAGAAGTTCGCGCGAAACGGACAGCAATTTTTTGTATCAAATGCAGCCCTTCGCGGAGTCTCAGCTTCAAATCAAAGCGCAAAACCACAGTGAAAAACGGCTCAATTTTTCCCAAAACAGCCGGCAAGCCCTCTTGGGTTTGGATTTTGCCCTCCAACGCGGCTGGCTGCTTCACGGCTTGACTTCTGGCTTTGACTATCTACAGGATTCCAGCCAACTGGAAGCCGACCTCAACCCATACCGCAGCAAAACCGGATATTTGGGCTACTGGCTGGAATTTTCACCCTTGGACAGCCTCAGTTTCGAATTTGGTGCCAAAGGTTTAATCCGCTCTGAAGAAGACCGCTACATCCAGGACGCCAAGCTTAACAGCGATGGCTGGCAGGGACACGCGCGCGCTCAGGCTTCGATGGAATTGTGGAACAGTTGGACCGGAGTGAATCTGAGCTACGAACGCAAAAAAATGGATTGGGAAAGCCAGCAAAACGCCGGTCTGAACCTCTTTTTTAACCATCACAGCCCCAAGCTGGTCATCAACAACAACTTCAGTCTGGGCAGCCAGGAAGATGATATTTACGAACTTTTATCCGGCGATGGCGGCAGGGGTTTTTACGAATTCAAGGACTCCCAAAAACGCGGAAACCTCACCTACAACGCAATCTTGGAATATCTTCCCTGGGCATTTCTGACCCTGGAACTTCAGGAAAGCTTTGGCAAACGCAATGTTGAACTCAGCCAAAGCACAGCGAGAAACAGCAGCGACCTCAACAACCAAAGTTCGCTATCCCTGAAGCTGGAGCCTATTAACAGCCTCGCCTGGGAGAATTCGTTCGCCCATTATTACGGATTAAAGCGTTTCAGCAGCGGTCAAAACACACGTCACTCCGAAAACCGAACCTTAAATTCCATTTTGAAATGGGAATACATCGATGGAGACACCCTCTCGGCTGGCTTCAATCTCGACCTTCAGCGCAACACTTTCCCCGATGATGGAAACCGCTGGGACAACGACCTGCGGCACACACGTTTGAGCCTGGGAAACGCCCACTATTGGAAGGACCGCCTCAAGCTGGGAGTCCACGCTTTTTGGAATCTCACCGACGATGTTTATCTGGACAGCCTTCTTTCCGCGAACTGCAAACAAACCTCCACTTATGTTTTGACCCCCGAAATTGCCCTATTGGTGGGCGACAGACTGCTTTTCAACCAACACTATCAGGTTCGGGCGGATTACACCCAATACCGCTTCGGAACTGCACCACAAACCTTTTACCGCCAGCTTGAAGTTGAATATAAACTCGTTTTCGACAGCTTTCCTTACGCAGCCCGTTCTCAGGATAGACGCTGGCTGCTATTGCCTTACAGGAGCGGTGACGGCTCCGCGTTCGTGGCAGACCTTAGCTTCGGTTTCGAACACAATGAATATGCGGATTTTGACCAAGACGCCTACGCAATCAATTTCAAAAACGACCGCTACACCGCCGGATTGAGCTTCAAACACGATATAAACAGCCTCTACTACATCATTCAACCTCGCTACAGTTGGGGAACCTGGACCGAATATGGCGTCCTGTTCGGGCTTGCTTGGCAGTTCAACGAAAGTTCACTACTGGAATTTTCACTAAACCCGGTTGGCAGCAATTTGAACGACTTGGATTGGCGCTGTTCCGTGAGCCTGGGAGCGCATTTCTGATGGAACTTCAAAACCATATTTATTGGATGAATCTGGCTCTGGATGAGGCCAGGAAAGCTTTCGAGGAAGACGAAATTCCCGTCGGAGCAGTTTTGGTGAAGGATGATGAACTCATCGCTGTGGAACATAACCGCACGCGCCAGCTTTCTGACCCCCTCGCTCACGCAGAGAAATTGCTCATTGACAAAATCCTGCGTTCAAAAATCAAGTATCTCCAGAACTATAGATTATACGTGACCTTGGAGCCCTGCCTGATGTGTGCTGGAACCATTATCCTCAGCCGCTTGGGCTGTCTTGTGTTTGGAGCCTCGGATCCCAAGTCCGGAGCGGTTGGCTCCATCTATAACGTGTTGGCCGACAAAAGCTTAAACCACCGCCCCAGCGTTGTGAGGGGCGTTTTAGAAGCCGAATGTGGCGGCCTGCTCAAAAGTTTTTTTCAAAAGCGCAGATTATGAAGCGGAGAGTTGCCGGAGCGGTTGAACGGGACGGTCTCGAAAACCGTTGTATCCTTGCGGGTACCCAGGGTTCGAATCCCTGACTCTCCGCCATTTTATTGTCTCATGAAAAACCCAATCCTTTTTTGCGATTCAGCCCTGCCCATCACCGGAGGCGGCAGCTTGCTTGAGGAATTCATCCTTTACAATCTGGATTCCACCCAGCGCAGTGTTTTTATTGAGGAATTTGCCTCCATCACAGATAAAACCCTGAACCCCAAAAGCGATTTGGACATCCTCTCAGGCGGCCAAAAGGTACTGGTGATGTGTCTTTGCGCGCTGCTCTCTCCCGCTTCCGCCATCCATTTTGTGAATCTCTGGCATTCGCTGGACCCCACAAACCGAAACTTGGTTAAAAACCTGATTTCCCGTTTGGGAACGGGGAGACAGATAACCTACAGCGAGGATAAGCATGATAATTGAAGCCGGCACCCACAAAATCTGGCAGGATTTTTCGCTTCAGGTCGTGTCCAATCTCAATTTCGGCGAAGGATTAATCCACCTCAAAGGTCCCAATGGCGCTGGAAAAAGCTCTTTTTTAACCCAAATCCTTCTCCCCCGCCTCCAAAACAATCCCGATTTTTACAGCCTCTATTTTGAACAGCAGATGCAACTGCAAATCACAGCCGTCAAGGCTTACGCCAGTTTGATGAAACCCCGTATGCGCATCGAAAGCGAAGCCGACGCGGTTGATTATCTCTTGCAGGATTTGCTCCGCGTCCACAGCGCCGAACCGCGTCCCAGCTTTATCCTGATGGATGAATCGCTACACGCGGAACGAGTTAGGGATTTTTTGGACAAAAACATCCCCAACTACTGTCTCGTCTTTTCCGCTCACAGCCAGCTTTTTCCTGAGGCGAACGCCATTGTTTTTAAACCCATTTCACCATCTTTGAGTCTGGTAGATGTCGTCACAGATTAAACTTTCTCTCTCGCTTCTGCTCCTTTTGACCATATTGGCTCTGGCTTTGGTGGTCTTCATGGATTCATTGGTCATACAGTTGGCATTTTTTGGAGCGCTGACTCTTTCACTTTTGGCGCTGCGTGGTTTCAAGCGCTGGCTTTCCAGTCACCGTCTGATTTTGCCCTTTCTCATCTCCCTCAGCCTGGTCTATCTGCTTTTTGGAATCCTGAGAATCAACACCCAGGATGGCAATCCCGGCTCCATAGCCTACTGGCTTCAGTTTGGACTGGGTCGCGTCCTGCTTTTCGTGAATTCAGTTTTGGCTTTCCAACTGTTTTTCAGCCTCATCAGCTTTGATGAACTTCTGAATCTGCCGCTCAAAATAGGCTTGATGAAATATGTGATTCTGGGGAAAATCCTCTTTTCAAACGCCTTCAATTCATTTGGGGACATCACTTTCCACCAAAGCCTCATCCCCAGCCAACAGCGCTTGAAACAGAGTTTCCCGCAGCGCTTCAAAGCCCGGCTCTCAGCGGTTTTGGCGTTGCTTCTCACCCTTTCACGGGAATCACGGGTTCAAGGCTCGCAAATTGATAATCGCATTACTGCCTGCCATCGTGGCACAAGTGTTGGCACTGGACAATGGTATCAGAATCTGGGTTTTATCGTATTGGTTACCGTGGCGACGATGATTATCCCGATTCCCATTCCAGGCGGCGGTTTTTTTAATTTCGGGGACGTGATGATTGTCTTCATCGCTCTGCATGCTGGCAGCAAAGCTGGCGCTTTGGCGGGAGGAATCGGCAGCGCCATCGCGGATTTGCTTCTTTTTCCCCTGTTCGCGCCCATCACACTGATTGTAAAAGGCTTGGAAGGCTTGCTCTGCGGTTTGGGACACAAAAGTTCCGGCCTCGGACGTTTCCTTTTTCCCTTGGCTGGCGTCGCGCTCATGGTGGGAGGATATTTTTTGGGAGAATGGGCTTTGCCCCAACTGGGGAAAGCTGTTGCCATTGCTGATCTCGGGGTAAATATCGTACAGGGTGTTGTTGGTTTCGTGGGTGGCCGCGCCCTTTTTGAAGCGGCAAAATATCTGGACATCTAATCCGCTCTTGCTTCCTTCTTGGCTCTGACCCCAGAGTAACTCATCCATGCCTCCTGACCATCCCGAAAAAGAATCGGGTTGATAACGGGATAATCCAGTATTACTCCTGAGCTGGAGTCAAGAGCGAAGCAAGATGGGATCTAAACTGGCTGCTGTTTCTGGCACAAAAAATGGCCCTCCCGTCTGGGGAAGGCCAAAAGACATTATAATGGGTTGTTTTACTTCAGTTCAATCACCAGAAGTTTTTGTTTTCTGAAGGAATTGGGGTCTGTCACGCGCAGGATGTATTGGTCACCTGCTTTTTGAACTTCATAGGAAGCAGCAACGTGGCTGGAGAGCACGGAATAACCTTTTTTGGTGACGGGGAAATTAAGTTCCTGGGTGTCCAGCAGGTTGAATTGGGTGAAGCGGGAAAGGTCAGCGTCTTTCACTGTGCTCACTTTTCCGATTCCCAAAATTCCACCTTTACGGTTGATGATTCCACTTTCCATCAGTTGTTTGCGGGTTCCAACGGCGAAATACATGCGGTTGCTTTCGATGTTTTGTTCGGCGATTTGGGCTTCTCTATCCTTGATGCTGGCGTCTCGCTGGCTGATTTCAGCCTGGGCGGTAAGACGCTCTTCGTCCAAGGTGCTGGAAAGATTCCCAACGCGCTTTTCGAGTTCGGCAACGATTTTTTCCTTGTCTGCGACAGATTTTTTGAGCCTGTCAACCATCGCCTGAATTCCGGCGACCTGACCTTTGCTGGAAGCCAATTTGGATTCCAAATCCCTGATTTTGCTCTTGTATTCTTCAATTCTGGAGCGGGCGTTTGCAAGCCTCTCCGCGGGTGTGGCTCCTGGGATTTCACTCAGGGTGCCGATTTCGTCCATTAGTTCTTGATCGAATTTATCCAAACTGCTTCGAATATCGTCATAAGCGGCAGTGGATTCCTGATACAGTTTCTCCAATTCCGCTTGCGACGCTTCCAAGCCTTTGGTTTTTTTGGCTGCACCATTCCACATCACTCCAAAGATGATGGCCAAAATGGCCAATATAGCCGCTATTATCCAAGATGTCGCTTTCATGCTTGACTCCTCATGGCTGTTTAATATGTTGGCACATTATTTTGAAAGGCGGTTTTGCTGTCAAGCACAAAGCTTAAATATCGATGAATTATTCCATTTTATCTGCTTGGACCAAAGAATTCAACGCTCCAAATCTGAAGGTTGAGAGCGCCTGGCAGAGCTCAACTCAAATCAGACTGGTGTTTTCTGATAAAAGCCAGCTCACCCTCCTCGCGGGCGGAGAGGCTTTCGCCTTTCACAGCAAAAGCTTACAGCCCGAACACGGGGAGCATAAAATCTGGGATATTTTGACCAAAGCCCTGTGGATTGGCACTGAAATTGACCCCAATGACCGCGTAATCCGCTTCCGTTTTGAGGTCACGGATATCTATCAGGAAAAAACCGCGCTTTTGCTCATCGCGGAATTCACGCCGCCAAAGCCAAATCTCATTTTGGCCCGGGACGCGCAGGAAACCATGGTCATTGATGCCCTGCGCAAATACAGCTACGCAGACAATCCACGACGTCAAATCTTGCCAAAACTGCCCTACCAAGCGCCCCAAACCTCCTTCAAGCCAGTGATTGAGGAGCTATCATTTCCTTTGGAACTCAAATCTTTGCAAACGGGTGAAACCCTGTCTTTTGACACTGTAAACGATTATCTGGCTGCTTATTATCTACATATTGTTCAAGCTAAAGAAGATACTCAACGACGTAACTCCCTGCGTTCAGGATGGGAAAGGGAATTGAAAAAGGTGCGGGCAAAGCTTAAACGGCAGGAAAATGAAGCAGCAGACGCCGAACGGGTTGAACACTGGAAAATCTGCGCGGAAACCCTGAAAAGCAATCTGGATAAGATTTCCCGCGGGCAAAAGAGCCTGAGAGCCATCAATTATTTTGATCCAGAACTGGCAGAGATTGAGATTCCACTGCAAGCGGAACTTTCAGCCCGGCAAAATCTGGAATGGTATCTGAAAAAATATGGCAAAGCCAAGCGGGGCAGGCAGTTAATCGCCAATAATATTGCCGCTACCAAAAACCAGATTGAAAGACTGGAAAATGTGATTTCCCGCATCGATTCTGGCGAGGAGATACCTCTCCCCTCCCGAGGCGCAAAATCACGCCCGGAGCGGGTTCCGGATATGTTGGACAAACTTTTGCGTCTGCGCATCGATGAGGATTTTGAGATTGTGATTGGGCGCAAAGCCAGCGAAAATGATTTTATCACTACCCAACTGGGTAGACCTCATGATTGGTGGTTTCACACCCGGATTTACCGCGGTTCCCACATCCTGTTGCGCTGTTTCCGAAAAAAAAGCCCAAACGAAGAATTAATCAGAGTTTGTTGTGCCTTGGCGGCATGGTATTCCAAAGCCCGCTTTTCCCAAAATGTGCCGGTGGATTACACTCAGATTCGCTTTGTGCGCAAACCCCGCAAAAGCGCGCCTGGATATGTGATTTACACTGACCACAAAACGATTTTTTCCGACCCCATGGATCTGCGTTCGGCGCGGAAGCTGTTGGATTTGTGAAAGCACGCCTGAAAGACGAAGCCATCCTTTTGAGGATAATTCCCTACAGCGATAACAGCTTGATTCTAAAGGCTTTCGCGCGCCAGCAGGGGCTGATTTCACTTTTAACGAAGGGTATCAGGAAAAAGGCAGAGGGCAGCCTTCTCAGCCCGCTAAACATTTATGAATTTAACTTTTACGGTCCCGGCGAATCTGAGCTCTGCCTGCTGACGGATATTTCCCTGCTCAGGGAAACCCAGCTTTCGCATAAAATTGAGGCTTGGACGGCGGCTCTGTGCGCCACGGAGCTATATTCCCAGTTAATCATGCCCATGGACGAAAACCCAGCCTGGTTCTCGCTTTTGAGCGAATATCTTGATTATCTGGAAAAAACCGGAGGCAGGGCAATCCTCATCTGGTGGCGCTTTCTGTTGAGGGTTTTCAAAATGTTGGGAACGCCGCTGGAGCCTGGGGTTTGCACACTTTGCCAAACTGTTGGTTCAGACACGATGTTTTGGGATAAAGCCAGCGCTTCAATTCTGTGTGGCGAATGTTTGGGCTTCGCGCAAAATCCCGCCCGTTATGAAAAACTCAGTCCCAAGGCAGCGCAAATAATGGCTCTTCTGCCCAGAATCGGCCTGCATTTGGACGAGCTGAAACCTGATGGGGAAAGCGTTGCCCAGCTCAACAGCATATTTTCCCAACATTATCAGGCTCATTTCCACAAAAACTTGCGGCTGAAATCACTGGGAGTTTTGGAACAATTTTACGGCTGAAGCCGGGAAAACCTGCTTCAGACTATTTGGGCATCCCTTTATTTTGTAATGCTTTAAATATCTTTCCTAATAACCTTATTCATTCCTGTGTTTCGTAATCCATTGTGTCGCATTGGGTTGCTTAATAAAGTTAAGGCATACATAAGGCGGCAAGCAGGAGCCAGTTAATCAAAACTTTGTCAAATCCTTAAAAAGGTTCAAAGGCGTTCAGTGACCAATAGAAGCGTTCGGCTTCCTGCTGAACACGCAAAAGCTCATCGTAATGAAGCATTTCCCACTTTGCCAGGAGTTCAAAGAACTTTTTCAACTGTGGTTCCTGAGCGTTGGCGGCGTTTTCATTGTAGTGGTCGAAAGCGTCTTTTTCCAAAAGCAACGCGGTGGAAATCGCTGAAAACAAGAATTGGTCTTCACCAATGCGGCGCACAAAATCTTCGGAAAAGAAGGAGTCATCGTCTCTCACTTCGCCAAGTTCCGGGTCTGGATCAGAAAGTGGCTGTTTTGCGGAGATTTCCTGATGGTATTTCAAAAGGTAGTTGAAGTGGCCACGTTCTTCCTGGGCACGGGAAAGGAAAAACTCCTTGACATCAGTTTCGTCGGCATGGGCGGCGGCTTTTTCATACAGGGTCACGCTGTCTTTTTCGCCTTGCATCGCTTTTCTAATCGCTTCGAGCATATCTGTCTTCATTGTTAACATCCTTTAATTATAATTACTTTTCCTGATACTATAACCCGGAACCGACAGAATGCAGATTATTTCTGTGAGAGCCGAGACTGAGGATTTCCCTTGTCAAAAAGTGCCGCGTTTCAAAAAGTGGTTTTTCAATGAAATATATTAAGTTTGGGAGAGATTTTGAAACCTAAGATCTCTGTTTTGGCGCTAATCGCCATTCTGCTTTTTTGCCTGAGTCCACTGGCGGCTGAATCTTTTGGAGAACGCACTGCCAAAGCCTTGGAAGCCAGAGGCGTGAACCCTTGGATGATTGTGATTTTGATTTCAATGTTGCCCGTTGTAGAACTGCGTGGCGCCATCCCTGTGGCGATTTTTGCCTTGGGCATGAGCTGGCAAAAGGCAGCTTTGTTGTCCATCTTGGGAAATATGCTGCCCATTCCGTTCATTCTGTTGCTCTTGGAATGGTTTCTGCAGCTCATTTCCCGGTTCAAATGGGGAAAAAAACTCACCGATTGGCTTTGGACGCGTGGACGCAACAAAGGCAAGATTGTGGAACGCTATAAAGAGCTGGGACTCATAGTGTTTGTGGGAATTCCGCTTCCAGGAACAGGTGGCTGGACAGGCTCGCTGGCAGCCAAGGTTTTTGGGCTTTCCTTTTGGAAATCTCTGCTTTGCGTCTTCATTGGAGTGCTCTTGGCGGCGGTGGCAGTGACTCTCATCTGCCTTTTTGTGCCCTGGGTGTTTGGTCTTTAATCATGTCCAAGGCTGATTTCCACATCTTTTGGCTGGCGGGGGAAAACTCCGGCGATTTGCATGCCAGTCTGGTGATGGAAACCTTGAACAAGGATATGCCAAACCTACGTCACAGCGGGATTGGCGGTGCCAGAATGCAGGCGTTGGGAATGAAACCTCTGATGCCGTTCACGCGTTTTAACGTGATGGGTTTTTTGGAAGTGGCGGAGCATTTGGGGTTTTTCCTGAAAGCGGAGAGGGAAATCAAATCTTTTTTGAAAAAGGAAAAGCCTGACCTCGCCATTTTGGTGGACTATCCAGGATTCAATCTGCGTATTGCCAAAATCGCCGATGAATTGCGGATTCCGGTTTTATATTTCATCTGTCCTCAATTTTGGGCTTGGAAACATGGCCGGGTGCGCAAATTGCGCGGAAGCGTGCGCCATGTGGCCTGTATTCTTCCCTTCGAAAAAGAGCTTTTAGACATCCATAATGTCACCTCCAGCTATGTGGGACACCCCATCGCGGAAGAAATATCTTATGAACTGGACCGGGAAGGTTTCGCGCGGTTTTTTGACCTGGTACCGAAATCTTGCTGGCTGGGATTTTTCCCCGGCAGTCGCGACAATGAGGTTCAAAAAATGTTGCCCATATATCTGGACGCGGCGCGGGAACTTGCTTCACAGGGA
Source organism: Candidatus Cloacimonadota bacterium (assembly GCA_012522635.1). Classification (NCBI taxonomy): domain Bacteria; kingdom Pseudomonadati; phylum Candidatus Cloacimonadota; species Candidatus Cloacimonadota bacterium. Next base: position 1,559 of record JAAYKA010000016.1, on the reverse strand, counting down.
TTCCAAATCCTGATTTCAAAAGCCAACAGTGTTTCACACCAGCTTTTTGTGGAACTCATGGAAAAACACGGTTTTGAAGGGCTCGCGGTTATCGATGGCTACCGCCATGAAATGATGAAATATTGCGAACTATTGGTTTGCACTTCCGGGACCGCCACCCTGGAGGCTGGTTTTATTGGAACACCGCTTCTGATTTGCTATAAAACTTCAAGAATTTCATATTGGATTGGACGTCACTTTGTGCGGATTGAGCGCATCGGATTGCCAAACATCATTTTGGAGAAAGACCTGCTTCCAGAGCTTGTCCAAAACGATTGCCAGGCAAAAACCATCACGCGGGAAGCATTGGCGCTGCTGGACGACCCTGAGCGCATGAAAATGATACGTGAAAATCTTTTGACCTTGCGGGAAAGCCTTTCTGAGCCAAAGACGAGCCAGGAAATGCTGCGCGTGGTCAAACAACTTTTAGCTCATTATGCCTGAATTCCTGTTTCGATTGGAAGGCTTGCTGGGAGCTTGGTTTTTGAGGGCTTTGCGCTGCAGTTTGCGGATTGAAGCCTTTTCCCAACCTCCAGACCACTATCCCTGCGTTTACGCTTTTCAGCACAGGGATCTTCTGCTTTTGGCAATTCAAAGAACGGATTCCGGAATCGCGGTGATGAGCTCCAAATCCAAAGACGGCGAGCTGATTGCGCGTCCGCTGGCCCGGCTTGGTTTTTTAACGGTGCGTGGGTCTTCTTCCAGCGGTGGAGCCGAAGCTTTGCGACAATTGATAAAACTCGCCAAAACAAACAGTCTCGCCATCACTCCGGACGGTCCCAAAGGCCCGGCGGGAAGCGTGAGCCCCGGAGTTTTGCAGCTCGCGTATCTGGCGAAAATTCCCATCATACCTGTATCAGCCTGCGCGACAAAGCAGTGGATACTGAACACCTGGGATAGATTGCGCGTTCCCAAACCTTTTTCCACGCTCAAAGCCAATTATGGACAGGAAATTTGGGTAAAGAGCCGTGAAGATTTCGAAATAGCCGAAGCGAGGATAAAATCCTTTTGGGCTAAGGCCCAATCTTAGATCGACCGGATTATCCAGACGCTTCGAAAATATAAAGCAACGTTACAGACAAAAAAAAGCCGGAATCAAGGGACTCCGGCTTTTCTTTAAAACGTTAAACCGCTTTTATTTCAGGGCAATCCTTGACATGCGGCGGGCATATTTTGCCAAACGTTGGGGGGTGTAGCGGTTCAATTTGCTGTCACCGTATGCCATGGACTGGAATTGGGTGGTGGCAACCAAAACGTTATCCACATATTTGTGGTTCATTTGGGTGATTTCCAGTTCAAATTCAGAATCCGCACCATGGTCTTGGACGATGTTTGCGGGGAAGGTGTATTCGCGATCGGCGACGGGGATTTCTGTATCAACCACTTCATCGTAGTCCCAATCTTCAGGATCGTAGGCATAGGCGCTGGCAATCTGCTGTTTGCTATCAGCTTCCAACTCCCAGAAAACATAAGCGGTTCTGGTGGGATTGAAAGTAAGCGGGAAGGTGGCGTCAGCGTTG
>JAAYKA010000015.1 GCA_012522635.1 Candidatus Cloacimonadota bacterium | reverse complement strand
TGTACCTGAAAAAACCCGCTATATTGTGGAAGGTTTCAAGGAATTTAGGACTCAAAAGGGCAGCATTTCTAAACTCGGTATTTTTCACTTCTTGCTTAACCTGAGCGACAAAGACTACTATCAGAGAATTATCAATGTGGAAGAAAAAGATGATAGAGCGAAACAATTCAAACTGCAATACATTGAGGGCGAGGACATCAAGCCCGAAGATATGAACACGGATGATAAACTATATTATATCCATAAATACTTAAAAACAATATTCAATGACCCGGATCCCGATTCTCCATATCATTTCCTGGATCCCAATTCACCCCTCAGGGATGATAGATTGAAGGAATTTTGGAAAGGAGCTGGAGAGGAATCATTTAAATATCGTCCATCGGGAGGAAAAATGGCAGAAAAAAGTGGATTTACCTGGGTGCAGACGCATAAAGAGATAGCAGAATATCTCAAAGCAATGCAAGAGCGTCAGCCGGAGTTGATTTCAGAACTGAAGAAGGCTGGCGTTACCAGTATTACAGATATGGACGCAGACGGCAACTATTTCGACCTTGATGAAATGGACCCATTTTCGTTTTTCTTTTATATCTATAAATATGGTCAGCAAATGCGGCTTGAAGTTCTGCAGAAATTGGCTGGCAATCTGGGGGTTTCCATTCCTTCCGACACGGATGGAGTGCCTTCCGCCATGGCAATGAAAGCACGTGTTTTTCCGAATAAGGCAGATAGACACCAAAACGAGATTATGCGCCTGTGGGATTTCTTTTTCAAGGCAATCTCCCACCAGCTTGCTGATGACGATTTTGCAGATATTTTAACAATTCTGTCTCTGGGCAGGGTCAAGCTGACAGAAGCGCTATTTATGGTTGATCCGGAACATTATCTGTGCATTGACGGACAGACAATTCCATATCTGGAGCAAAAACTGGGTATCAATCCAGAATTTGAGACTTTTACGGAGTATATGGCGCTTTTGGAGCGTATCCGAGAGAAAACGGAGATGCCTTTTCCAGAGCTTTCTTATGTGGCATGGAAGTGGAACACACAGAAAGTTGGGACGAAATTTTGGGTGTTTCAGGGAAATCCAAAAATCTTTGATATTGTGGGAGCCTTGAAAAAAGGGGTCATCTCAAATTGGAGGGTGACCAGTCACGAAAAAAACATCACGAACGGAGATAAAATAATCCTTTGGGTGACTGGAAATGACGCCGGATGCTATGCCCTGGGTGATGTGGACGGTGATGTTAAAATTGGAGTGAGGGATTTGGAGGAGAGCGAATTCTACAGGGATGATTCATACAATATCCCACACAACCGGGTTGCCATTAAAATCACCCATAATTTGGCGGAAAGACCAATCCTCAAAGAACAGGTTGACAAGGTAAAAGAGCTTGAAGAACTAAAAGTTGGGCGGCAGGGCACAAATTTCAGTGCCACCAAAGAGCAATATGAGGCTCTTGAAAGGCTGGCAAATACCAGCGGCAGGCGCTATTGGATCTTTTCTCCCGGGGAAGATGGAAGAAAGTGGGATGAATTTTCCCAGCAGGGCATCATCGCCATTGGTTGGGATAGCTTGGGCGACCTCAGCCAATTTGCAAGCAAAGAAGAGATTGAAGCAGAATTGATCAGGCAAAGCGGAGAAAGTGACAAAAGAAAAGTCAATGATGCTTTGGCTAATTGGCAGTTTAAGCGCGAGATGAAAGTGGACGACATCGTCATTGCCAAAAAGGGTCAAAAAGTTTTGTTGGGATATGGAGAGGTAACTTCCGATTTCAAGTTTTCACCAGACAGAGCGGAATATAAGAAATTTCGGGAAGTTCTCTGGCTGAAGAAGGGCGAGTGGGAAGTAGGAGAGTCCGTAAATCTGGTTGTGAAAACCTTGACTGACATCACGGATTATCACACGGAACACCCCGGTTTCACCTGGTATTGGGAGCGTTTGTTGGCTGTGATGGATGGCAGGATGGTTCTTGATTCCTTTCCAGCAGAACCGGAAGATGAGAGCGATAGATCATCACAAAAACCACGCTACCCTCTGAACCAAATCCTCTATGGACCTCCCGGCACAGGCAAGACTTACAACTCCATAAATATAGCCATAGAGATTGCCGACCCGGAATTTATGGAGGAAGCCAGAACGCGTCCCCAAGTGAAAAACCGTTATCAAGAGCTTGTAAATGGTGGCAGAATTGTGTTTTGCACCTTTCACCAAAGTATGGGCTATGAGGATTTTATAGAGGGAATCAAGCCTGTCACCACTGATGCACAGGAAAACAACATCAGCTACGAAGTTTTGCCCGGGATATTTAAAACGCTTTGTGACGCTGTGGCGAAATCGGTCGGTGTCAGCTTTGATAATCCAGATGGCGAGTTTTCAGAAGCTTCTGCTGAAGATAATTTTGTCCTCATCATCGACGAAATCAATCGCGGCAACATCTCTCAGATTTTTGGTGAACTCATCACTCTGATTGAAAAAGATAAACGTGCGGGAAAAGAGGAAGCTTTGGAAGTTACTCTGCCCTATAGCAAAAAGATGTTTTCCGTTCCCTCAAACCTATATATCATCGGCACAATGAACACCGCCGACCGCAGCGTGGAAGCACTGGATACGGCTTTGCGCAGACGTTTTACATTCAAAGAATTTCAGCCTCTTTATGAGATTATTGGCGATGATGGCACCGACCTTTTAGCCCGGGAATTGTGTGGATATCCCCTGAAAGAAATCCTGAAAACACTCAACAACAGAATCAAGATTCTCTTGGATCGCGATCATCAGATTGGGCACAGCTATTTTTTGGGCTTGGAAAATGACGAAGAGCTTATGGAAGTGTTCAACCAAAACATTATTCCACTGTTGCAAGAGTATTTTTATGGAGATTATGCCAGGATAGGATTGGTTCTGGGCAAAGGGTTTGTGAAGAAGGAAACCCTGGGAGAGAAAGACATTTCCAACTTCGAGTATGATGATGTGGAATCGCTGGTTAAAGAAATCTATCAGCTCGTTTTGTTCGATAAAGTGGATGAATTCCGGGCAGCGCTCGAAACCATGATGACCACCTGATGGCAAAAAACAAGCTCAAGCAATGCTTTGAACATCAAAGCCTGAAACTGAATGACGGCCTTTCAGAGACAGAATTGAAGGCATTTCAGTCATTTTACGGGTCTGGAAAGGATTTTCCATATTACAGCCTGATTCACAACGGAATCAAATTTAATGAATATGTCGGGGTGATTCAGGTGGGAAAAACTGTGATTGAGGTTCTACCAAAAGCGGACAAAGAAAGCAATCCGGACAAAACAAAATGGCAAAGCATCCTTATCGGCATGTTGA
>JAAYKA010000014.1 GCA_012522635.1 Candidatus Cloacimonadota bacterium | reverse complement strand
TTCACTTCTTCAGTCACTTTGCGAATACCATCTTCATCGCAGTCCAAACCGGGATGATGAATCATCGGTTCAAAACACATCAGAATTCCGCCCTTAGGGGTCCTCAGCGTGAAGCCAGGTACAATGGGTACACCTTTGCGCAACGAGATTTTTGCCACTCCTTTCCAATGTGAAGCGGGAGAACCCAGAAAATCCATAACGAGCCCCGCTTCTCCAGCATTTTGGTCGGTGAGAATTGCCACCACCCCATTTTTATCCAGCCAGCGCATGATGTCTTTCAAGCCACTTTCATAGTCAATAAGTTTCAGGCCATGCTTTTGCCGCAAGGTGGAATTATAATTCTCAAACAGCGGGTTGTGTTGCTTTTTGGTAACCACTGCCAGAGGGATTCCGAAAAGTGGCAAAACTCTTGCGGCTTCCCAATTTCCAAAATGAGCCGTGGCTAAAATAGCACCTCGACCGAGTGCCAAAGCATTATCCATGTGTTCTCTGCCCTGGAAGCTAATCGAATTTATCAGTTTGTTTTCCGGTTGCAGATACAGTTCGGCAGAGGTCAAACCCAGATTATGATATACCTGTTTAAGCAGCTCGCGCCGTTTTTGGACATCCATTCCATCAAACGCCCTTTCCAGATTTTGGTCCGCCACATAGCGACGAATGCCAATTCCATGACCAATCCACATAAAAAGCTTTATTAAGAGCCACTTGCCCCAAGCATAGGGGAGAAGCCTCAGCTTGAAAAGTGCCCCGCGAAAGAGCAGATATTCAGCCCAGTTTACAACAGCGTTGCGTTTCAAAATCTATCCGCGCAATAGTTCCAATTTCTTCTCGATTACAGCTTTGGGGACGACTCCGATGGAGCTGTCTTTCAGTTCGCCATCTTTGAAAAAAAGCAGCGTGGGGATGCTCATAACCCCATAGTGGCCAGCCAGTTCCGGAAATTCATCCACGTTAAGCTTGGCAAAACGCACATCAGGAATATCGCGTGCCAGCTCTTCAATGGTCGGTGAAATCATGCGGCAAGGCATACACCAATCCGCCCAAAAATCCACCAAAACCATTCCCTTTCCTATCACAGTCTCAAAATTATTATTGTTCAATTCGGTCAACATTGTTTACTCCAATCATTTTGTTTTCTGATAATATAAGCCTTTCCACCCATCAAGGCAAATCACCCTCATTCCCAAATCCAGCGGAGCATTCGCCCGATATTTAGCAGTCCAACGGTCAAACTGCTTATTTTCCTTGACATTTTACCCGAAGCCTTTATTTTATCCATAAAAAAGAACCTTTTTCTAAGGAGAACCATAATGCCTGAAAACACAAAAAAGAGACCTGCGGAGAGCAAAGCTGCGCCCCGCAAAAAGACTGAAAAGGGCAGCTTGAGCATTCACACGGAAAATATCTTTCCCATCATAAAAAAATGGCTGTATTCCCAACATGACATTTTCCTGCGTGAGCTGGTTTCAAACTCTGTAGACGCCATCAACAAGCGTAAATATTCCGATCCGGATTTCAAAGCGGAGGATATGAAAATCACGATTGAGTTGGACGACAAAAACAACACCATCAAAGTGCATGATACCGGGATTGGCATGACGGCGGAAGAAATCCGCAAATACATCAACCAGATTGCTTTTTCCGGCGCTGAGGAATTTGTAACAAAGTTCAAGGACGTGCAGGACAACATCATTGGCCACTTTGGTCTGGGCTTCTATTCCAGTTTCATGGTGGCGGAAAAAGTTACCATTGATTCTTTATCCTGGGTTGCTGGCAGTGAACCTGCTTTTTGGGAATGCGATGGCAGCACCGAATATAAGATGAAGGCAGGAAAGAAAAAAGAACCCGGAACCACGGTCACCATTTACCTGAACGAAGATTCAAAAAACTACGCCCAGGAATACAAAATTCGCGAGATTCTGGAAAAATACAGCAATTTCATGCCTTGGCCCATCATGTTCAAAAGCCAACAGGTCAACCAGTTGGAGGCGCTTTGGAATCGCCGCCCCAAAGACGTCAGCGATGAAGAATATATCAAATTCTATCGCGAGGTTTTCCACGACTATCAAGACCCCGTCTTCTGGATTCATCTCAACGCCGATTTTCCTGTGAATCTGCGCGGAATTCTCTATTTTCCCAAATTGCGCAAAGACCCCGATTTCTTCAAGGGCGAGGTGAAACTATATTGCAACAATGTTTTCGTTGCCGACAACCTTGAGGATCTCATCCCTGAATTTCTGTTACTGCTCAAAGGCGGCATTGATATTCCAGACATTCCGCTCAACGTTTCCCGCAGTTTCCTCCAAAACGACGATCAGGTTCGCCAAATCAGCAAATACATCGTGAAAAAAGTGTCGGATCGCTTTGGCGAAACATTCACCGAAGACCGCAAAAAATATGAGGAATACTGGGAAGACATCGATACTTTTATCAAGTTTGGCCTCTTGCGTGATGAAGACTTTTTCGAAGCCATGAAAGACCGCCTCATCTTCAAATCAGCCTCCGGAGACTTTGTGACCCTGGAAGAATACAAGGCTCGAAACAAGCAGGATGGCGATAAAACCCGCATTTGGTATGCCTCTGGTGAAGACACGCAGGTCAGCTATCTGCGCCTGATGAAAGATCAGGGCATCGAAGTGATCTATCAAACCACTCCGCTGGACACCCACATCTATCAAAGGCTGGAAAGCATCCACAAGGATTTGGAATTCATCCGAGTGGACAGCGAACTGAACGATCAACTGCTTTCCACAGAGATTGAAGAAGACGGTGAAAACCAGGATACACAACGCTTGCAGGAGATTTTCTACAAAGCTTTGGGTCAGGAAGTGGAAGCCTCATTCTCCAAGGAAGACTATTCTGATTTCCTGAAAAAATATCCCCAGGCTGCCACAGCTCTGACTTCCTGGATAAAACAGGAGGGCGAACAAACCTTGATCCGTCCTTTTGAACTTCCTGCTGAAACCCGTGCTGAACTTGGTGAAGAAGCCTTCAAAGAGCTTTTCAATCATGCTTATACACCCCTGAAAGTACAGGTGAAGAGTCTCAAATCATCAGAAATCCCATCCATGATTGTGTTCAACGAAATGCTGCGGCGTTGGCATGATATGGACGCGCTCAACCGCCAGGCCGATTTTACGCTGTTGAAAGACCACACCCTCATCCTGAACCGGGAAAACCCTATAATCAAGAAAATCCTGGATCTGGATAGCGAAGGCAGGGAAGAGGAAGCCCGCACCATCAGCACTTACATTCACGATCTTTCCATGCTGGAACAGCGCGCTTTCAGCGGAGACGAGCTCAAGGATTTCATCAATCGAGCGAACAAAATCCTGACTTATCTTTGAGCCACTCAGGGTTGGAAACAGTCCATGAGACACCTTGACCCGGTTCCACAGCTCTGGAATAAATAAAAAAGATTGACAAACAAGGGCGCTTTCTGCTCTTGTACAAAATAGAGTTTACATTGAGGCTGAAACTTGCATCTAAACCTGTTTAAAGTACTGATGAATGCTGTCTTAGAGCTTTTTAGCCTCCCCAAAAAAAACGCAGAAAAAGCTTGCTGAAAATTCAGCAGGACATTATTAGAAGGAGAAAATAATGCGTATCCGTACAATTATTCTTGCCGCTCTCTTGGTTGCGATGTTGGCCTTGACAGCCTGCGGCACCAAGGACACAACCGAGGAAGCCACCAAGGTTACCCTCGAAGGCACTGCTGCCGAATACTTCAAGATTAGCGAAGACAATTTCGAGATTGAAGAAGTGATTGGCCTGCTTGTCACCGTCAAAGCCGAACTTATCAAGAATTTTGAAGGCGAAGAAATTCCCGCCATGCAATGGACACTCACCCTCAAGGATGAGGAAGGAAACGTGATTGAAGACGCGGAAGACATTGCCATCAATCAATTTGGTTATAGGAATTTTGAAGAAATGTTGGCTGGCGCTCTCAACACACCCACCGAACTCAAGTTCAACATCGAAGTGGATAATGAAGCTTCCCAGCGCATCAAAGAAGCCGCTGTTTCCGCTGTTCTGAGTGTGAATTTCATGGAAGTTGAAGAAGAAGAAGTTCTTCCCGATGTCGAAGATGAAAAACAGCCTGAAAAGAAACCCGTGGCAAAACCGAACACTCCCGCGCAGAAGCCGGTTGAACCCAACCGTCCTCAGAAGCCTGTGCCTTCAGTGCCCAGCGAAGATGTCGATGGCAAATTGACTGCTTATAATAACGCTGTGGATAAATATCTGAGAGCTAAAGAATCAGCCAAACCAGGCGACCCCAAAGCTCAGCAAAGGATTGAAAAAGAAAGAGCCAATGCCAACGGCCTTGGCAGCGAACTTGCCGGCAAAGTCAGCAGCATGACTTCCGCCCAAAAAACCCGCTACGACCAAATCAAAGCTAAAATGAACTAAAACCCATCAGTCACTGATGGATAAAAAAAGATCCGGCTTTCAAAGCCGGATCTTTTTGTTTTCAATCAATTTTTTGAATTATCTCGGACGGCGGTTCTGCAATTCGAAGGCGTTAAAAAAGTGGTTGATTGCCGTATTCAAATCCTCAAATTCAATGGAATGCTTGGTGCAGCCTGCCCGTGAACAGATGGAAACCTTGCCTCCTTCAAAGAGGTGAAGGTCCACTTGCGGTGCCTGACACAGGTTGCAATTCGTGTTGGAGATCAGATCAGCCCTGCAGTGTGGGCAAAAGAAGCTGCTGATTTCGCCCTTGGGCACATCGAGAGTGGATTCATTGTTATAGCTGCCGTAAAGTGCTGAAAGCCAAACCAAACCTTCTTCTCCGCGGGAATGGATGATGAATTTAACAGCGGGGACTCCATCGATAAGTTTTTCCTCGTCTCCCAGTTCCTGACCACATTTGGGGCACTTGAGCATGAGCTTGTAATAGTTTTGCATGTTTCCTCCCTGACATTTTGCATTCATCTGCTTTTTAATAATATAGCGCTGTTCCACCTTGAAGCCAAAACCGAATAAACCCAGATGCTTCTAAAAGCAATGAGGTTCACAATAACAGCAACCATACTATTTTGCGAACCCAGAGCAAGAAAACCGGAAAATGCTGACATCTGCTCCGCCGAAAAACAGATGGAATACCGGGAATGAAAACCGGGAGAATGAATTTAGGGCAAGAAATACTTGACAAATAAAGGCGGGCTGATTATTAGTGTTGAACAAACAGAATTAAAGGAGCACAAAATGCGTAAATTCTTTATATTGATGATCCTGACCACGCTGGCAATGGGCCTCCTGCTCACAGCGTGCGAAGAAAACATCACCCAGCCCGAAGACGCGAAATGGTCTGTGATGGCCATCGAGGCAAGCGAGATGAACTTGCCACAACTTGAAGGCGACACCCACTACATCGTCGTTTCCTGGATTGGCGCCGCAAGC